>NZ_LUAZ01000066.1:0-16159 GCF_001647255.1 Cellulosimicrobium sp. I38E | reverse complement strand
CGTCGCTGTCGGGGCGGGGTGCGGGGGGTGTCGTCACGTGGTGCGGGTTTCCGGTCGTCGGCGGGCAGGACCACCCGCCGCCACCGGCCGTGGACGACGACCGCGCGCCAGGGACCGGCGTCGGGCCACGGGCGTCCTCCCACGGTAGGCCGCTCGTGTGGACCTCGCTCAGGGGCGTCGTGCCGGGGGCTCAGAGGAACGGGAGAGATCCTGTGACGTCGCCGGTCGGAGCGCTGCGGCGGGCGCGCCGGCGACGATCGTCGGGCCCGGGCGACGCGGGACCCTGGGGCGACGGGGAGGGCGACCCGACGGCCGCGACGTATCCTGCCGAGGGCTGTACGGACCGCCGTCGGGCGCCGCGGCAGCCTCACCGTGGGGCACGCGCTGTGGTGTGCACCACAGTGCGCGGGCGGGTGGCCGGGCCCTCGAATTCGCGGAATCCCGCGCATGTTGTGGACGCTCGTCCAGGTGGTTCTCAGACGCCTCTGGGGCAGCAAGGGTGATTCACCCGTCCAGGACCGTGGGCCGTGTTGACGCCCGGCATCCCGCCGTGCAAGATAGTCCTCGACAGCGCGCATCGCCTGCCCCCTGCGCGGTGCGCGCTGTTTCACACTTCTCCGGGAGAACGCCCCGGAATAGTTCGGAACGACGGCCTCGGAACACGAATTCTCGTGATCCGGGGCCGTTCGTCGTCCCGCCTCCGACGCGTCCCACGCTCAACCCGTCGAGGGACGGCCACGGACCGGCGTCGCCCGGCGGACCGGGTCGCCGACCCTCCGGCGCGCCGCGCCGGGCCTCGCGAGGCGGACGGTTAGCGTCGGAGGGTGAATGCCGCAGCCCGCACCAGCTCAGCCGCCCGGAGCGTGGCCGATCCTGCTCGGCTGCCCGTGACCGCTCCCGACGGGACCGACCAGGCCGACGCCCCGGACGACGACGTGACGCCGCCCCGCCCCGTGCTCGTCCCCGAGCGCACCACGGCCGACCTCGTCGACGAGGCCGTGACGCGGTGGCGCGCCGGCCTCGTCGAGCTCGCCGGGGGGTCGTCGCTCGCCGACGTCTCGCTCCTCGGCGACGCCGTCGTCGACCTGACGGCGGCCCACCCCTCGGGCGTCGCCCAGCTCTTCGCCGGGCGACCGACCCGGCTCTCGAACCTGTTCCGCGAGGGCGGGTCGCTGCCCGCCGCGCGGCGCCGCGCGCGTGCCGTCGTGGTCCGCGCGGCCGAGCACGCCCAGCGCTACGGCGTCGCGCCCACGTACCTGGCGATCGGGGTCGCGACCTGGACCCAGAGCCTCGCGGCACCGCTCGCGGAGGACGACGTCGCGGCGCTGGCGCGGGTCGCGGGTCGCACCCCCACGACGATCGTCCCGAGCGCGGGCGACGACGTGGCCGCGCCGGGCGCCGCCGGACCAGGCGACGCCACGGACGGGGACTCGCAGGGACTCGCGGCTCCCGGCGCGCCGGGCGAGCCCGTCGTGCACGACGGCGCACGCGTCCCCGACGCCGGTCACCACCCCCGGGACGCGGTCGAGGAGGGCGAGCAGGAGCCGACGTCCCGGACGGTGCGCGCCCCCGTGCTCCTGCGCCCCCTGACCGTGACCCCGCGCGGGGACGGCGAGACCGACTACGAGCTGACCCTCGAGCCGACGGCCGAGATCAACCCGCTCCTCGCGCGCACGCTGCGCGCGCACGGCGCGCTCCTCGACCCGGTGACGCTCGCGCGCTCCACGTTCACCGGCGCGGGCTTCGACCCCGGCGACGCGACCCGTCGCATCGCCGCGCTCGGCCAGGCCGTCCTCGACGACTTCGACCTGACCCACCGCGTCCTCGTCGGGACGTTCGTGCACCCCGGGCAGGTCCTCGTCGACGACCTCGACGAGCTCGCGCCCGCACTGGAGCGGCACGAGGTCGTCGCCGCGCTCGCCGGGGACGAGAAGTCCGCCACCGCGCTGCGCGCCGAGCTGCCCGCGCGGCGCGTCGGCGACGCGGACCCCGTGCACGAGCGCGGCGCCGGCGACCTCGACCCGTCCCAGCGCCACGTCGTCGACGTGCTCGCGAGCGGGTCGCACCTCTTCGTCGACGCGCCGGCCGGGTCCGACGTCGCGGGCACGCTCGCGGCCGTCGTCGCCGAGGCGGCGGCGTCGGGGCGCCACGTGCTGTACGTCCCGGGCCACCGCCGCGCCGCGGACGCGCTCCTCGCACGGCTCGACGAGCTGGGCCTGGGCGGACTCGTGCTCGACATCGTCCCGGAGCCGACGTGGCGCGAGACGGCGTCGCACCGTCTCCTGTCCGCGATGGCGACCGAGCCCGAGCCGGGCGAGGACGAGGACCTCGCGCGGACGCGCGACGCTCTGCTCGGCGCGCGGGCCCGGCTCGCCGGGTACATCGAGGCGCTGCACCTCGTGCGGGACCCGTGGGGCGTGTCCGCCTACGACGCGCTCCAGGCGCTCGCCCGGCTCACCGCCGAGCGCCCGGCACCCGACACCCGGGTGCGCCTGACGACCGACGTCGTGCTCGGCGTCGGGCCGCAGCGGGAGCGGATCGCGGCCGAGCTGCGCGAGGCCGCCCTGCTCGGCGCGTTCACCGCACGGGCGACCTCGACCCCCTGGTACGGCGCCGCCCTCACCACGCCGCAGGAGGCGCACGACGCGCTCGTGCGCGTCGAGCGGCTGCGCACGCACACGCTCCCGCAGCTGCGCGCCCAGGTCGAGCAGGTCGCGCAGCGCACCGGGCTCACGCCCGCGACGACGCTGCGCCAGTGGGGCGACCAGCTCACCATGCTCGGAGGGATGCGCGGGACGCTCGACGTGTTCCAGCCGCTCATCTTCGAGCGCACCGCCCAGGACATGGTCGAGGCGACCGCGACCAAGCAGTGGCGCGAGCAGCGCGGCGTCGAGATGGGCTGGTTCGTCCGGCGCCGGCTGCGCCGCCAGGCGCGCGACATGGTCCGCCCGGGCGTCCGCGTGCCCGACCTGCACGCCGCGCTCGTCGAGGTGCAGGCGCAGCGCGCGGTCTGGCAGGAGCAGTGCCCGCGCGGTGGCTGGCCCGTCCTGCCCGAGGGGCTGTCGGCGATCGAGGACACGCACGAGGCCGTGCGCATCGACGTGGAGGAGCTCTCGCCCGCGCTCGACGGCACCCCCGGTGGCAACGACCTCCTCGACGCCCCGCTCGACGCCCTCGCGACGCGGCTGGACGCGCTCGCCGAGGACGCCGAGTCGCTCGACTCCCTGCCCGCGCGGACCGCGATCCTGCGCCGGCTCACCGACCTCGGCCTCGGCGAGCTCCTCGCCGACCTCGCGGCGCGCCGCGTCGAGCCCGACTTCGTCGGACCAGAGCTCGAGCTCGCGTGGTGGAGCTCGGTCTTCGAGCAGGTGCTCGCCCAGGACCAGGCGCTGGCCGGCCAGGACGGCGCCGGTCTCGACGCGCTCGCGCGCCGGTTCCGCGACCTCGACCGCACGCACGTCGCGTCCCTCGCGGCGCCCGTCCGCGCGGCGGTCCGCGACCACCTCGGGACCGCGATGCGCGAGCACCGCGACGAGGCCGAGGACCTGTTCACCGAGCTGCTCGAGGGCCGGCTCGTGAGCCTGCGGGAGACGGCCGAGAAGCACCCCGCCGTGCTGCGGCGCCTGCGTCCCGTGCTCGTCGCCACGCCGACCCTCGTGCCGCACCTCGTCCCCGCCACGCGCACCGTCGACCTCGTGGTGCTCGACGCGATCGAGCACGCGCCCGTCGAGCTCGTGCTCTCCGCCCTCGCCCGCGGGAGGCAGGTCGTCGCGGTGGGCGACCCGCGTGCCGCGTCGACCGACACCGTGCGCGACCTCGCCGAGCTCCTGCCGTCGGTCGAGCTCCTCGCCGACGGGTCGCGCCGCGACCCGTTCGTCACGACCTTCCTCGCCGAGCACGGCTACGACGGCGTCCTGCGTCCCGCGCCCCTGCCGCGCGCCGAGGTCCTCGTCCAGCTCGACGTCGTCGACGGCGCCGGCATGCCCGACCCGACGTCGGGCGCGGTCGAGAGCACCCAGGCCGAGGTCGACCGGGTCGTCGAGGTCGCGATCGAGCACGCGCTCACGCGTCCCGACGAGTCCCTCGCGATCGTCACCGTCACCCCGCTGCACGCCGACCGCATCCGCGACGCCCTCCTCGTCGAGGTGCGCCAGAACCCCGCGCTCGCCGGCTTCTTCTCCGGGTCCCGCGCCGAGCCCGTCGTCGTCGCCGACGTGTCCGGCGTCGCCGGGCTCGTGCGCGACACCATCGTCCTGTCGGTCGGGTTCGGCCGGACGCCGCACGGCCGCGTGCTGCACCGGTTCGGCATCCTCAACACGCCCGGCGCCGAGGCGATGCTGCTCGACTCCGTCGGCGCCACCCGCCGCCGCCTCCACGTCGTGTCGTGCTTCACCGCGGGCGACCTCGACCCCGAGCGCCTGCGCGGGGCCGGGGCCCGCCTCCTCGCCGAGGTCCTCGACCTCGCCGAGCAGCGCAGCGGCGCCGCCGACCAGGTGACCCTCGGCAACGGCGTCGACCTCGGCGGCAGCCCCGACCGCCTCGTGCTCGACCTCGCCGAGCGCCTCTGGCGCGCCGGCCTCGTCGTCGAGACCGACTACGGGATCGGCGACGGCGACCGCATCCCGCTCGTCGTCGGCCACCCCGACCTCCCCGGCGAGCTCCTCGTCGCGGTCCTCACCGACGACGCCGCGTACGTCGCCGAGCGCAGCGTGCGCGTGCGGGACCGGCAGGTCGCCGAGCGCCTCGAGCGCATCGGGTGGACCGTCGCGCAGGTGTGGTCCGCCGCCGCGTTCCTCGACCCCGCCAAGGAGGCCGAGCGCATCCGACGGGTCGTGCAGGCAGTGCGCGACGAGCGGCTCCCGGAGACCGGGGGCGTCGCGCAGACCGGCGGGGGCGACAGGATCGTCGTCGTGCCGGTGATCGACGACGACGAGCAGCACGGCGACGACGACCTGTAGCCGTCGGCGTGTGATCACTGCCCGCGTGGTCGGGCTGGGTGCGGGGCCGGGCGAACTGCCCGCGTGGTCGGGCTGGGTGCGGGCCGGGCAAACTGCCCGCGTGGTCGGGCTGGGTGCGGGGTGGGAGGCGGCGCCGGGTCTACCATCCGCCGCTCGTTCCTCGCGGCTCCCGCCAGGCCCGCCACGACCCGGCGCCGCCTCCCACCCCGCCATGTCGTCTCACCCTGCGCCGCGCTGCCAGAGATCACGGGTGCTCGTCGCCGCACGGGTCATCGTGTCGCGCGCGGGTCCCGGGCGTGGTGCCCTCGCGCGTCTCACCGTCAGGGGTGGCGGGTGGCCGGGGTCGGGCCGCCCCGGCGGTGGGACGATGGAGGCGTGAGCACCACGTCCGACTCGAGTCCTGACCGCCCGCACGACGTGACCGACGGCGCGGGGCGGCGTCGGCGGCCGCGGCGGGCCGTGCGACGGGGGACGGAGAGCGAGGTCGTGTCCGGGGTGAGCGCCGACGAGCGGTCCGAAGGCTGGGGCGACAGGGCGCAGCCCGGTCGCGGCAGCCGCGGCGAGAACGACGACCGGCTGCTCGGGGACGTCCCGCCGCACTACGGGCGGCACTGACCGCGCGGCACTGACGGCGGGGCACCGACCGCGCAGCACTGCCGGCACTGAAACGGGCGAGTCCCGCGGTCGGTCCGTCGTGGCGGTCGTCGGCGCGCGCTGCTCGCTGAGGTGCCGAACCCGGGGTCGTTCCCCCTTCACGGCGTGAGGTGAGGAGCAACCCCGGGTTCGTCCGAGGGTCGCCGTGCCGCGGGATCTCAGGCGGCGGTCGGGCGGCTCGGGATCAGAAGCCCCGCGGCGGCGTCGGGCCGCCCGGTGCCGCGCCGGGACCGCTGCCCGCCTGGGCGGCGAGGAGGTCGCGGATCTCCTGGAGGACGCGCACGTCCTCCGCCGGTGCCTCGGGCTCGGGCTCGACGTCCTGCTTGCGGCGCTCGGCGAGCTTGTTCATCGGGAGGACGATGACGAAGTAGAGCGCGATCGCGATGATGAGGAACTGGAGGAACGCGTTGAGGAGGCCACCGACGGAGAGGACCGAGGCCTCGACGCCGTCGTGGGCCGGGCGCAGCGTGATGTCCCAGAGGTTCGAGATGTCCGGCTTGCCAAAGATGGCTCCGATGATCGGGTTGATCAGGTAGGTGACGATCGCGTCGACGACGGAGGCGAACGCCGCGCCGATGACCACGCCGACCGCCAGGTCGATCGCGTTGCCTCGGAGCACGAACTCCTTGAATCCCTGGAACACGCCCTTCATGTGCTGCTTCCCTCTCAGATCGGTGGTCCGCGTGGCGGCGGTGCCACGACAGGTGCACGCGCGATCCTTCCAACGCGGGTGCCGACGGGCAACGGCTTGCCCCGGCGGGTCGCTCACCGGCGTCGGGTCCACCCGTCAGCGCGCTCGGGTCGCCCGTCAGGGCACGAGGACGGCCGTGATCCCCGTCTGCCCGCTCACCGCCGCGAGCCGGACCGCATCCTCGGGCCGCACGGCGACGAGCGTCACGACGTCCGACCCCGACCCGCCCGTGCCGAGCAGGCCGCCCCCGCCCTCGGGTTCGGGTGCCGGCACGACGACGGCCGCGCGGGCGAGGTAGGGGTCGGCGGTCGCGGCGTCCTGGCCGTCGGTCGGCACGTCCGTGAGCGCAGTGGTGAGCACCGGGTCACCCGCGGCGAGGAGGTCGACGCGGTCTCCAGGCCCGAGGAGGGCCGCGACGCCGGGGTCGAGCCGGACGGGCGCGACGACCGTGCCCGCGGGAGCCGCGGCGGCGAGCTCGCCGCCGGTGACGAGCGCGTCCTGGAGCAGGGTGCCCGCAGCCAGGGCGACGGTCGCGCGGCGCCCGACGACGTCGTCGGCTCCTGCCGCGGACCCTGCCGGGACGAGCTCCGCGGACACCCGGTCGACGCGGACGTCCGCCTCCGTCAGCAGGGCGCCCGCCGGCACCTCGCGTGTGGTCACGACGGCAGGTGCGGTCGGGGGAGGGGGAGGGCGGAGCGCCCCGACGACCACGGTGGCAGCGGCGCCGCAGCACAGCGCGGCCACGACGAAGCGGGCCCGCCACCACACCCCGCGCAGCAGCCGCCGGCGCCCGGGCGCGCGGTCGGGTCGCGGGTGGGGGTCCGGCAGGCGGGACGAGCGCAGCATGCGCGTGACCGTAGCCGCACGCCGGGCGAGAGAGGCGCCGACCGGTGCGGACCTGTGGACGGGACGCGGCGGCGGCGCCCGGACGTACCGTCCGGACCGAGGCTGTGGTCGACCGCCGTCGGCAGGACCGCCGCGGACCACGCCCGCGCGCGTCAGGTCAGGAGGCGGACGAGCTTCCCGACGAGGACGAGGCGCTGCTCGAGCTGCCGGAGGTGCTGCTCGCGCCGGATGCCGCGGAGGAGGAGGCAGGCTTCGAGGCGGCGGGTGCCGTCGAGGACTTCCCGCCCGAGCGCGAGTCCGTGCGGTAGAAGCCTGAGCCCTTGAACGTCACGCCGACCGAGGAGAACACCTTGCGCAGGCGACCCGAGCACTCGGGGCACACGGTGAGGGCGTCGTCGCTGAACGACTGGTGGATGTCGAAGGCGTGACCGCAGGCGGTGCACGTGTACGCGTAGGTGGGCACGGGTTCTCCTCGTTCACGAGACGGCCGTCGGGGCGGCCACCGGCGGGTCGGGATCGGGTCGGTCTCGGCCGGGTCGTCGGTGTCAACACCGCCTGGCACTCGAAACTTCCGAGTGCTAATCATACGCGGCCCGGTGCTCGCTCCGGGCCGGGTAGTCTCGCATCCGTGTCTGTGCACGAACCCGCCGAGGCCCCCGCCGGTGACTCCGTCCCCGGTGCCGACCCCGCGACGCCGGCCGAGGCGCCGGCTCCGCCCCGGCGCCGGCGTTCGGGACGACGGCGCGTCCTGATCGGCGTCGCCGTGCTCCTGGTCCTCGCGATCGTGGCAGGTGCCGCCTTCGTCGTCGTCACCGTCCGCCGGCCGCTGCCGCAGACGTCGGGCGAGGTCGAGCTCCCCGGGCTCGAGCGTCAGGTCACGGTGCTGCGCGACGCCCAGGGCGTGCCGCAGGTCTACGCGGACACGCCCGAGGACCTCTTCCGCGCGCAGGGCTACGTCCAGGCGCAGGACCGCTTCTTCGAGATGGACTACCGCCGGCACGTCACCGCGGGCCGGCTCGCCGAGCTCGTGGGCGACAACCCCGACGCGATCGCGGCGGACACCGTGACCCGGACGTTCGGCTGGCGGCAGGTCGCCGAGGAGGAGTGGGACGTCGTCTCGCCCGAGACGAAGGCGTACCTCCAGGCCTACGCCGAGGGCGTCAACGCGTACCTCGAGAACCGCAGCCCGTCCGAGATCGCGATCGAGTACACCGTGCTCGGACTCCAGGTCGACGTCGCCGAGCCCGAGCCTTGGGACCCCGTCGACTCGCTCGCCTGGCTCAAGGCGATGGCGTGGGACCTCCGCGGCAACTACGACGACGAGCTGGAGCGCGCGCTGTCGTACAGCACCCTCCAGGACGCGGGGCGCGTCGCCGCGCTGTTCCCCGCCTACCCGTCCGACGTCAACGCGCCGATCCTCGACCCCGGCGAGCTCGACAACCCGCAGCAGGTCGCGCTCGAGCTCGGCCCCGAAGCCCGCGCCGAGTACGGCTCGGACCCTCTCCAGGGCGCGCTCGAGGCCGCCGACCGCGCGCTCGACGCCGTCCCCGTGCTCATCGGGCGCGGCGAGGGCACGGGCTCCAACTCGTGGGTCGTCTCGGGCGACCACACCGCGAGCGGCAAGCCGATCCTGGCGAACGACCCGCACCTGGCCCTCGGCGCCCCCGGGATCTGGGCGCAGGTCGGGCTGCACTGCAACGAGGTCGGGCCGCAGTGCGCGTTCGACGTCGCGGGCTTCTCGTTCGCCGGCTTCCCCGGCGTCATCATCGGCCACAACGCGCAGCTCGCGTGGGGCCTGACGAACATGGGCGCCGACGTCACCGACTTCTTCGTCGAGCGCGTGCGGGACGACACGTACCTGCGCGGCGACGAGTGGGTACCGCTCGAGACCCGGACCGAGACGCTGAGCGTCGCCGGGGGAGAGGACGTCGAGCTCGAGATCCGCTCGACCGTGCACGGGCCGATCGTCTCCGAGGCGATCCCCGCGACCGAGTCCGCCGTCGACACCCCCGCCCTCGACACGCGCCTGGGCGAGTACGCCGTCTCCCTCCAGTGGACCGCGCTCGAGCCGGGCCGCACCGCCGACGCGGTCTTCGCGTTCAACCTCGCGCAGGACGCCGACGACATGCAGGCCGCCGCGGCGCTGTTCGAGGTGCCCGCGCAGAACATCGTCTTCGCGACGGTGGACGGCCAGATCGGCTACCAGGCGCCCGGCAAGATCCCCGTCCGCCAGGCGGTGCCCGACGCCGAGGTGCCCGCCGACGGCACGTGGCCCCGCGACGGCTCCGACGAGCGCTACGACTGGCAGGGGTACGTCCCGAGCGAGCAGATGCCGCGCGTCGTCGACCCGGCCGAGGGATTCGTCGTCGCCGCCAACCAGGCCGTCCTGCCGACCGGCGTCGCGCCGTTCCTCACGACCGACTGGGACTACGGCTACCGCTCGCAGCGCATCCGCCAGCTCCTCGAGGCCGAGATCTCCGCGGGACGGCCCGTCGACGTCGACACGATGAACGAGATCCAGACCGACGACCGCAGCCCCTACGCCGAGGTGCTCGTGCCGCTCCTGCTCGACCAGGAGATCGACGACAGCTTCGAGGCCGAGGGCCAGGCGCTCCTCGCGGACTGGGACTACCGGACCGACACCGACTCCGCCGCGGCCGCCTACTTCGCCGCGGTCTGGCGCAACCTGCTCCAGCTCACCTTCTGGGACGACCTGCCCGAGTCGGCGCGACCGAACGGCGGGAGCCGCTGGCTCGCCGTCGTGCAGAACCTCCTCGAGAACCCGACCGACCCGTTCTGGGACGACCGCCAGACCGTCAGCGTCGTCGAGACGCGCGACGAGGTCCTCACCCAGGCGCTCGTCTCCGCCCGCCTCGACCTGACCGTGGAGCAGAGCAAGCAGCCCTCCGACTGGGCCTGGGGGACGCTCCACGTGCTCGCGCTCGAGCACCCGATCCTCGGCGGCGAGTCCATCCCCGGCCCCGTCCGCAACTGGGTCAACCCCGACCCCGTCGGCATGCCCGGCGGCTCGTCGATCGTCAACGCGACGGCCTGGGACGCGGCCTCCGGCTCGTTCGACGTGACGGCCGGCCCGTCGATGCGGATGGTCGTCGACCTCGACGACCTCGACGGCTCCACCTGGGTCACCGTCACCGGCACCTCCGGCCACCCGGCGTCCGCGCACTACTCCGACCAGCTCAAGACCTGGGCCCGCGGCGAGACGTACGACTGGCCGTTCTCCACCCAGGCCGTCGCCGAGGCCAGCAAGGACGAGCTCACGCTCGTCCCGTAGTCCCGGCGCCTCGTCCCGGCGTCGGCCGGGCGCACGACCGGCGTGGTCGTGCGCCCAGCCCGAGACCGGGTGGGGACTGCTCCGGGGTCACGCTCGCTGTCGGGCACGGGCGGTCCCGGGGTCCGGGCGGACCGCCGTGGTCGCCCTGGTCGTCGGGGGTGCCGTGCGCGGCCAGGTCCAGGCATACCGCACGACGAGGCCGAGAAGGACCAGCTCCAGCGCGATGCCCAGACCGTAGAAGTACAGCCAGGACTCGCCCATCGCGTTGAAGGCCGTGACGGGGACGTAGAGCACGGCCACGACGAGGTTCGTGATGCGGCTCGCCCGGGCGGGCAGCGTCATCGACAGCACGACCATGAGGATCGGGACGGCCATGAGGGTGAGCGCCGTGGTCGAGAACGTCTGGGAGAGGTCGAACGTGAAGACCTTGCCGTCGAGGATGTCCTCGACGATGCCGGGCGTGAAGAACCCGAGGATGTCGACGTAGGCGTACAGGAACATGAAGCTGGTCCACGTCGCGGCGAGCTTGGCTCTCACCGGGACCGGTCGGTCTTCCAGCGTGGTGGTGGGCTGACGCGCGCTCATCAGGGGCTCCCTCGTCGTGGTGCGGATCGATAGGTCCACGATCGCGGGGCGCGACGGCGGGCACACCGGCCTGGAGGCCGGAGTGCGCCCGGCCGATGGCACGGTCGCGCACTCGTCCTTTCGGCGGGTACGCCGAGGCGCGCCGATCCCTAGGCTGGAGCCGTGACCACCGTCCGGCGCCCCCTCTGGCACGAGCCGCGGCCCACCGACGCGCCGCCCGTCGGTCGTCTCGACTGGCTGCTGGTGGGCGTGCTCGCGGCCGCCGCCGTCGTCGAGGGCGTCGTCCGGCCGAGTCTGGCCTGGCGACCCCTGGTGGTGGTGCTCGCCCTGGCGCTCGTGCCCGCACTGCTCTGGCGTCGGAGCCACCCCCTGACGGCCGCCCTGGTCGGGTGGGGCCTCGCCGGGCTGCTCTCGGTCCTCCAGCTCGTGGCGCACGACGGTGACCTCGGCCTCTACGCCATGATGGCCGTCCTGGTCCTGCTCTACTCCCTGGTGCGGTGGGGCTCGGGACGAGAGATGGTCCTGGGGACGGCGTTCGTGACGGCCGTCGTCGCGCTGGGGATGTACGTCTCCTCCGCGGGCTGGGTCGACGTCTTCGGCGGCATCGTCCTCCTGCTGCTGCTCGTCTCCCTCGCCGCGGTGTTCCGCTACCGCGCCGACCTCTGGCATCGTCGGCAGCGCGAGATTCGCAACCAGGAGCGGGTCGCGCTGGCGCGCGAGCTGCACGACACCGTGGCCCACCACGTCTCGGCCATCGCGGTGCAGGCTCAGGCCGGCGGCGTGGTCGCCGGCGCCCAGCCGGGGAAGGCCGCCGAGGTCCTGGCCGCGATCGAGTCCGAGGCGTCGCGAACGCTGGCGGAGATGAGGTCCATGGTGCAGGTGCTGCGCGAGGAGGAGGCCGTCTCCTACTCGCCGCCGCTGGGTGTCGCCGACCTGCCCGCTCTGGCGCGCACCGGCACGACGCCCGCCGTCGAGGTCACGCTGGACGGTTCGTCCTCCCGGCTGGCCCGACCCCTGGACACCGCGCTCTACCGGCTCGCGCAGGAGTCGCTGACCAACGCCCTACGGCACGCCCGGAGCGCGACCCGCGTCGGGATCGACGTCCGCCGGGAGGGCGACGCCGTCAGGCTGCGCGTCAGCGACGACGGGCTGACCGAGCCGGGGCCGGCCCCGGAGCCCGGGTTCGGCCTGCTGGGCATGGCCGAACGCGCCCAGCTCCTCGGTGGGTCGCTCTCCGCGGGGCCGGGGCCCGAGGGCGGCTGGGTCGTCGAGGCCGTGCTGCCGGTGGCGGCGCCGGCATGAGCGTCCGCGTCGTCGTCGCCGACGACCAGGAGCTGGTCCGGACCGGCCTGGTGATGATCCTCGGCGCGCAACCCGACCTCGAGGTCGTGGGGGAGGCGGCGGACGGACTCGCAGCGCTCGACCTGGCGACCCGGCTGCGTCCCGACGTCCTCCTCGTCGACATCAGGATGCCCGGGCTCGACGGCATCGAGGTGACGCGGCGCCTCGCGGGGCCGGACGTCACGAGCCCGACGGCGGTGGTCGTGATCACCACCTTCGACCTCGACGAGTACGTCCTCGGCGCCCTCCGCGCCGGCGCCCGCGGCTTCCTGCTCAAGGACGCCGGGCCGGAGCTCCTCGTGCAGGCCGTCCACGCGGCGGCCGACGGGGACGCGCTGATCGCCCCCAACGTCACGCGCCGGCTGCTGGCGACCTTCGCCGACCAGACGCCACCGGTACCGGTCCAGCCCGTCAGCCCGCTCACCGAGCGCGAGGAGGAGGTGCTCGCGCTGGTGGCGCAGGGTCGGACGAACGCCGAGATCGCCGGCGAGCTCTTCGTCGGCCTGAGCACGGTCAAGTCCCACGTGGCCTCGTTGATGACCAAGCTCGGGGCCCGCAACCGCGTCGAGATCGCGATGTGGGCGTACGACACCAGGCGCGTGAGAGCCGGCTAGCGGGACGGGTCGTGGCGCGGGGCCGTGGGTCCGGTCTCGTTCCCGCTGCCGACGGTGCCCTCGGCGCCAGGGCGGGCGCAGCCGGCTACGGGAGCCAGCGCCAGCCGAGGGGGGTCGCGACGGCGTCGACCGTCTTGTCGTGGGACTCGACCGGGAGCGGGCGGTCGGACGCGTCGTACACCTCCTCGGGAAAGACGACGGCGACGACCTTGGTCCCGGGGCGCAGGTGCTCGAGGGCGCGGTCGTACCAGCCGCCGCCCTGGCCGAGCCGGACGCCGCGCGAGTCGACGGCGAGCGCGGGGGCGACGACGACGTCGGCCTGCGCGATGGCCTCGGCGCCGAGCGGCGGGGTGCCGGGTTCGGGGGGTCGGCCGGGGGCGCGGACCTGGAGGTCGGCCGGGCCGTCGTACACGGCCCAGTCGCGCTGGAGGCCGGCGCCGAGCACGGGGAGCAGGACGCGCACGCCGCGTGCGGAGAGACGTTCGAGCATCTCCGTCGTGCCGGGCTCGGCAGGGCGGGCCGCGTAGGTCGCGACGCACGTGGCGGCGGCGACCTCGGGGATGGTCTCGACGACGTCGGCGATCGCGGCGGCCGCTTCCTTGCGGAGCCGCTCGGACCGCGCCTGGCGGTTGGTGCGGATGGCCTTGCGGAGGATCTCCTTCGCGTCCTCGGCTTCGATGCTTCCGTGCAGGGGGTACGGCTGGACCGGGCCACTCATGTCCCTATTGTCACCCGGCTCGCGGTTCCGTGCGGACGCCGCGCGGGTGACCTTCGGCCCTGGTGGGCCGGATCGGGTTCCTTCGACGGGTCTCGGGTGCCTATGATCGGGGAGAGCCAGTAGTTCGGACTCCTGACAAATGAGTCGTTGTCCGGCAGAGGTCGACCAGTGAGGACGCCATGACCGCGACGACGCCCGCGAAGCCCAGCGCGACGACCCAGCGACCGCGGGGGAGCGCCCACGTCCGGACCGCGAGGGCCGCCGTCGTGCTCGCCGCGGGGCACGACGCCGCGTCGCGCGAGCTCCTGTCCCGGCCGCTGGGCAGCGCGACGGTCGTCGAGCTGGCCGTGGCGAACGTGCGCCGCGTGGTCGACGCGAGCCGCATCGTCGTCGTGGTGGCGCCGGACGACCCGACGGTGCGCGAGCTGCTCGGCGAGGACTACGTCTACGTGGAGCAGGAGGCGCCGCTCGGCACGGGCGACGCGGTCCTCGCCGCACGTGGGGCCGTCGCCTCCGTGCTGGGGCTCGGGGTCGAGGAGCCGGTGCTGGTCGCGTACGCGGACACGCCCCTGCTGCGCTCGGAGTCGCTCCTGGGCCTGCTGACGCGCCACACGCTCACGGGCGCGGACCTGTCGCTCCTCTCCGCCGTCGTGGACGACCCGGACGGCTACGGCCGCGTGGTGCGCGCCGAGGGCGAGATCACGGCGATCCTCGAGTCGTCCGAGGCGGGCGGCGTCGCCGAGCCGCGCACGGAGATCAACGTCGGTGCGTACGTCGCGGCGCCGGGCCTGCTGTTCGGCGAGCTCGAGCGCATGGCGTCCGACGGCGAGCACCGCCTCACGGAGCTGGCGCGCCGCGTCATCGGGGCGGGGAAGCGCATCTCGTCGTACCGGATCGTCGACGTCGACGAGGTGCGCGGCATCAACACGCCGGACGAGCTCGCGCAGGCGGCGGACATCGTCCTCAAGCGCCTGTTCGTCCCGAAGAAGAACACGGACACCAAGATCGTCTTCGGGACGGGCGGCTGGCGCGCGGTCATCGGCGAGGGGTACACGCTCGCGAACGTGCGCCGGCTGTGCCAGGCGATCGCGAACGAGACGATCCGCCGGGGGCTGGACGCGAAGGGCGTCGTGATCGGCGGCGACCGCCGCTTCCTCTCGCGCGAGTCGGCCATCGCGGCGGCCGAGGTCTTCGCGGGCAACAACATCGCGGTCACGCTCCTGCCCGACGACGTCCCGACCCCGCTCGTGACGTTCGCCGCCCCCTACCTCGGCGCGGCGTACGGGATCATCGTCACCTCGAGCCACAACCCGCCCGAGTGGAACGGCATGAAGGTGTTCCGCCAGGACGGCTCGCTCCCGCTCGACGACGAGACCGACCGCTACCAGGACGAGGCCAACGCGCTGTCGGTCGACGACGTCATCACCCTCGACATCGACGTGGCGCGCCGCTCCGGCGTCGTGGTGGACAGGTCGCTCACCGACCCGTACGTCGACGCGATCGAGAAGATCATCGACGTGGACGCCGTGCGTGGCTCGGACCTCCAGGTGATCGTCGACCCGATGTACGGGACGAGCCAGCTCACGCTCGGCACGATCCTGTCCGACATGCGCGTGCGCTCGGAGTTCATCCACGCGACCCACAACCCCCTGTTCGGCGGGGTCGCGCCCGCGCCGGACCTCCAGCGCCTGAGCACGCTCGTGACGATGATCCAGCAGGGCGGAGGCCGCTACGACCTCGGCATGGCCACGGACGGCGACTCCGACCGCATCGGGATCGTCGACGAGACCGGCGAGTACATCTCCACGAACGACCTGCTCCTCCTCCTGTACTGGTACCTGCACGAGGTTCGCGGCGAGAAGGGCGGCGTCGTGCGCAACCTCGCGACGACGCACCTGCTCGACCGCCTCGCAGCCCACTTCGGCGAGGAGTCCCGCGAGGTCAAGGTCGGCTTCAAGCACGTCACCGCGGGCATGGAGGACATCGGCGCCGTGCTCGGTGGCGAGTCGTCCGGCGGCCTGACGATCCGCGGCTGGATCCTCGGCAAGGACGGCATCTTCGCGTGCGCCCTGGTGGCCGAGATGCTGGCCCGCACGGGCAAGCGGATCTCCGAGCTGCGCGCGATGATCTACGAGATCACGGGTCGCCTCTACACGCTCGAGGCGGGCGTGCCGGCGACGCCGGAGATGCGCGTGGAGGTGCCTCGGCGCCTCGAGGCGGAGCCGCTCACGCACGTCGGCCCGTACCCCGTCGTCTCGGTGTCCCACCTCGACGGCACCAAGATCCTCCTCGAGAACGACAACTGGGCGCTCCTGCGGTTCTCCGGCACCGAGCCCGTCCTGCGCATGTTCGTCGAGGCGGACTCTCCCGAGAAGGCCGCGGAGCTCCTCGAGTGGCTCCAAGGGTTCGTCACCGCCGGCGTCTGACGGCACCGGCATCTTCCCCCGCTCCACCCCGCCC
>NZ_LUAZ01000065.1:0-16687 GCF_001647255.1 Cellulosimicrobium sp. I38E | reverse complement strand
ACCACGCCCCGAAAGACCCCTTCCGAGCTGTACCCCCTTCCCCCGCACGCTGCGGGACGACGACGTCTCACCCCCAAGGAGAGAAGGACATGCGACGTACACGAGCACTCCTGGCCGGCGCGGCGGTGGCCACGCTGTTCCTCACGGCCGCCTGCACGACCGACACCCCCACCGACACCGGCGAGGGTGGCGAGACCTCGGCCGAGGAGAGCCCCGCGGGTGAGGAGTCCGGCGGCGCCGACTCCGAGTGGTTCGTCCAGGCGGACTACGACCGTCAGCTCGCCCAGCGCGAGGTCGTGCCCGAGGGTCCGGCCGACCAGCCGTGGCTCCAGGCGATCGAGCCCGAGTACGTGGACACGGCCGAGTACGCGAGCGAGGGCGGCGGCAAGACGCTGTGCTTCTCGAACGCCTCGGTGTCCAACCCGTGGCGCGTGACCGGCTGGATCACGATGCAGCAGCAGGTCGACGTCCTCACCGAGGAGGGCGTGATCGGCGAGTTCCGGGTCTCGGACGCGGCGGACGACGACAACAAGCAGATCTCCGACATCCAGGCGTTCGTCGAGGCGGGCGACTGCGACGCGATCGTCATCTCGCCGTCGACGACGGCGACCCTCACGCCGGCGGTCGAGGCCGCGTGCGAGTCGGGCAAGCCGGTCATCGTCTTCGACCGTGGCGTGAACACCGACTGCATGGTCACGTTCATCCACCCGATCGGCGGCTACGCGTACGGTGCCGACGGCGCCGAGTTCCTCGTCGAGAACCTGGAGCCCGGCTCGAAGGTCCTCGCGCTGCGCATCCTGCCCGGCGTCGACGTGCTCGAGAACCGCTGGGCTGCGGCCGACAAGATCTTCTCGGAGTCCGAGCTCGAGGTCGTGGGCGCGGAGTTCACCGGCGGTGACGGCGCGAAGATCAAGGACATCGTCACGCAGTACCTCCAGCGCGGGGACGTGGACGGCATCTGGATGGACGCGGGCGACGGCGCCGTCGCGGCGGTCGAGGCGTTCGAGGACGCCGGCAAGCCCTACCCGGTCTTCATGGGCGAGGACGAGATGAGCTTCCTGCGCAAGTGGAAGGACACGGACATGACCGCCCTCGGCGCCGTGTACTCGAACTTCCAGTGGCGCACCCCGATCCTCGCGGCCCAGATGATCTGGGCCGGCGAGCAGGTGCCCTCGGAGTGGGTCCTGCCGCAGGCGCCGATCGAGGCCGAGGAGCTCGACGCGTACCTCGAGGCGAACAAGGACATGCCGTCGCTGCACTACGCGAAGTTCGGCGGCGAGGACCTGCCGGGCTTCCCGGAGGCATGGACCGACCGCTGACCGGACCGCTGACCGGTCGTCCGCACGGGACCTGAGAGGGTCCGGAGAACCACCCGGTCCGACCTCGCGGTCGGGCACCCAGGGGCCGCCCGGTCGCCGTCCGACCGGCCGGGCGCCCCGCTCGCCCGCCCGACGACGCGGCGCACCTCCCGTGCGGAGGTGCCCCGCGGCGTCGGGCACGCGGGCGGGACGGCCGAGCGCTCGGACCCGACGAGAGAGAGCGACGTGGCTCTTCCTTCCCCGACCCCGCCGCTGCGCCGCCGGGCGCTCGGCGTCAACACGTGGGTCTGGACCTCCCCGCTCACCGACGACGCGCTGCGCGGCATCGCGCCCCGCGTCGCGGGGTGGGGCTTCGACGTGCTCGAGCTGCCCGTGGAGAACCCGGGGGACTGGGACCCCGCGACCGCGGCGACGGTCCTCGCCGACCACGGCCTGCGCGCGAGCGTCTCGCTCGTCATGGGCGAGGGCCGCGAGCTCGTCGCCGCGGACGCCGCGACGGTGCGCGCCACGCAGGACTACCTGCGTCACGTCGTCGACGTCGCGCGCACGGTCGGCGCCCCGGTGATCGGCGGGCCGGCGTACGCGTCCGTCGGGCGCACATGGCGCCTGAGCCCCGCCGAGCGCGAGGCGGCGTACTCCGAGCTCGCCGAGAACCTGGCCCCGGTCGTCGAGCACGCGATGGCGGCGGGCGTCGTCGTCGGGCTCGAGCCGCTGAACCGCTACGAGACGAGCCTCGTCAACACCGTCGACCAGGGGCTGGAGGTCGTGCGGCGCCTGCCCGCGGCCGGCATCGGCCTCATGCTCGACGTCTACCACATGAACATCGAGGAGACGGACCTGCCCGCGGCGGTCGCGCGCGCGGGCGAGCGCATCGCGCACGTCCAGGTGTGCGGCAACGACCGGGGCGCACCCGGCAACGACCACCTGGACTGGCCCGCCCTCCTCGCCGCGCTCGACGCGACCGGCTACGACGGACCCCTCGTCATCGAGTCCTTCACGGCCGACAACGCGACGATCGCCACGGCCGCCTCCATCTGGCGGCCGCTGGCCCCGACCCAGGACGCCATCGCCGTCGATGGCCTGGCCCACCTGAAGGGACTGATGCCCACGCCGGAGCACCCGTAGCCGTAGTCGACCCACGACCGCAGCGCCGGCACGCCGCGGGATGACGACCACCCTTCCCGGACGACGACGTCCGGGTCCGCACGTCATGCCCCTGGAGGCAGCACGATGACCGCACGACGCCCACGCAGGGCGAGGTCCGTCGCGGCTCTGACCATCGGAGCGCTCGCGTTCACGCTCGCGCCCGTCACGATGGCCAGCGCCGCCGACGACCCCGTCCCCGCGGACGAAGAGCACAAGGTGCTCATCTTCACCAAGACGACCCAGTTCCGGCACAGCGAGGCGATCACGCAGGGCACCCCGGTGCTCGAGGCGGCGTTCGCCGAGGTCGGCATCGCGTCCGACCACACGGAGGACTCGACCGTCTTCAACGACGAGACCCTCGCGCAGTACGACGCCCTGGTCATGTTCCAGACGTCGGGCGACCCGTGGAACGCCGACGAGAAGGCGGCGCTCGAGCGCTACCAGCAGGCGGGTGGCGGCATCGTCGCGATCCACAACGCCACGGACATGCGCGGCAGCTACGGCTGGTGGGACGACATGATCGGGGCGCTCATGCCCGGTCACGCCGCCACCGGCAACAGCCCGGGCCTGCCGGGGACGGTCCGCGTGGAGGACCGCACGCACCCGTCGACCGAGCACCTGTCCCAGCGCTGGACGCGCGCGGACGAGTGGTACAACTACTCGGCCAACGTCCGCGGAAGCGCGCACGTGCTCGCCACGATGGACGAGTCCACGTACGACGCGGGCAGCAACAAGATGGGCTACGACCACCCGATCTCGTGGTGCAAGCCCTACGACGGCGGCCGTGCCTGGATGACCGGCATGGGCCACTTCGGGGCGCACTACACCGACGAGCCCGACCTCGTGCAGCACATCGTCGGCGGCGTGCAGTGGGCCGCAGGCCTCGTCGAGGGCGACTGCGGCGGCACCGACTGGGGCTCGTTCGAGAAGATCGCGCTCGACTCCAACACGAGCGCGCCCTTCGGCATGGACGTCGCGCCCGACGGCCGCGTGTTCTACACCGAGCTCGTGCGCGGGCAGATCCGCGTGTACGATCCGCGGACGCAGAACACCACGACCGCCATCACCATCCCGGTGTACTCCGGCGGCGAGGACGGCCTGCTCGGCATCGCGCTCGACAAGGACTTCGCCGAGAACGGGTACCTGTACCAGTACTACTCGCCGGCGAGCTCGAACGACTCCGACCCGGCGAACTTCTTCAGCCGCGTCTCGCGGTTCACGGTCTCCTCCGAGGGGCCCGGCTCCACGGTGATCGACCCGGCGTCGGAGAAGGTGCTCCTCGAGATCCCGGCCGGGCGCCTGCCCGACGAGCCGGGGCACACGGGCGGCGGCCTCCTCGTCGACCACGAGACCGGTGACCTGTACATCGGCGTCGGCGACGACGTGAACCCGCACTCCGAGCCCTCGGGCGGCTACGCGCCGATCTCGGAGCGCGACGGCACGTGGCACGACGCGCGCGCGACGTCCGCGAACACGAACGACCTGCGCGGCAAGGTCCTGCGCGTCCACCCCGAGGCCGACGGCACGTACTCGATCCCCGAGGGCAACCTGTTCGCCCCGGGCACCGAGAAGACGCTGCCCGAGATCTACGCGATGGGCTTCCGCAACCCGTTCCGGTTCACGATCGACGCGAAGACGGGCAACCTCGGCGTCGCCGACTACTCGCCCGACAACGGGTCGGACAACCCGGCCAACCGCGGCCCGGCCGGCATCGCCGAGTGGAACCTCATCAAGGAGCCCGGCTTCTTCGGCTGGCCCCTGTGCATGGGCAACAACGAGCCGTTCCGTGACGTCGACTACCGGACGAACCCCGTCACGGTCGGCGACTTCTTCGACTGCGACGCGCCCGTCAACGACTCCGTGAAGAACACGGGCCTCACCGAGCTTCCCCCGGCCCAGCCGGCGGACCTCTGGTACGGCTACCAGCGCTCGTCGGTCCCCGGCGCGATCAACGCCGGCGGCGGCCTCGCGCCCATGGGCGGCCCGTTCTACCAGTTCGACCCGGAGCTCGACTCGGACACGAAGTTCCCGGAGTCCTACGACGGCAAGGCCTTCTTCTACGAGTGGGCCCGCAACAAGATGTACACGATCGACCTCAAGGACCCCGAGGCCGCGCCCGGCGCGACCGACGTCGAGAAGGTCAACCCGTTCCTCCCGCAGGAGCAGTTCCTCGCGCCGATCGACTCCAAGTTCGGCCCCGACGGCGCGATGTACGTGCTCGACTGGGGCGGCGGCTTCGGCCGTGACAACCCGAACTCGGGCCTGCACCGCATCGACTACCTGTCGGGCTCGCGCTCGCCGGTGTCGAAGCCGGTCGCGACGCCGGACTCCGGCGTCGCGCCGCTCGAGGTGACGTTCGACGGCACGGGGAGCACCGACCCCGAGGGCGAGGAGCTCACGTACGCGTGGGACTTCGACGGTGACGGCACCACGGACTCGTCGTCCGCCGCGCCCAGCCACACCTACACCGAGAACGGCGTCTACGACGCGCGCCTCACGGTGACCGACCCCGCCGGCAAGGTGGGCACGGCGACCGTGCCGATCACGGTGGGCAACACGCGGCCCGAGGTCGACTTCGGCCTGCCGCCCACCGGCTCGTTCTTCAACTTCGGCGACGACATCACGTGGGACGTGTCGGTGACGGACGCGGAGGACTCGCCCGACGGCGAGGCGATCGACGACGAGCAGGTCATCATCCAGCCCGCGCTCGGTCACGACGCGCACGCGCACCCCGCCGAGCCGCTGCACGGCCGCACGGGCACCGTGGCGACGAGCCTCGGCGGCGGCCACGGCGAGGACATGAACGTCTTCTACGTGATCGACGCGCGCTACACCGACCGCGGCGGCGAGGGCGACGTGCCCGCGCTCACCGGGTCGGACACCACGCTGATCTTCCCGAAGAAGCGCGAGGCGGAGTTCCACGCGGCCTCCGACGGCACCACGACGATCCCGAGCCGGGACGTCGAGGGCGGCGGGTCCGTCATCACGGGGTCCAACGGTTCCTGGGCGTCGTACGACCCCGTGAGCCTCTACGGCGTGCAGGCGCTGAACCTGCGCGTCGCGGCGGCGGCCGAGGGCACGATCGAGCTGCGTCGTGACGCGGCCGACGGCGAGCTCCTCGGCACGGCCGAGATCCCGCAGACCGGGCTCGGCACGTTCACGGACGTGACCGTCGAGGTCACCGACCCGATGGAGCCGTTCACGCTCTACGTCGTCTTCCCGGGCGAGGGCGAGCGCCGCCTCAACTTCATCGAGGCCGACGGCAAGGGCGTCTCGGGCACCACCCGCCCCAAGGTCCGCATCACGTCCCCCGAGGCGGGCGTCCGTCTCGAGCAGGGCGAGATGACGGTCACCGCGGAGGCGGACGACACCGAGAACGCCGTGACGCAGGTCGAGTTCTTCGTCGACGGCGAGTCCATCGGCGTCGACGACACCGCTCCGTACGAGGCCACGTGGAACCCCACGGCGGACAACTACTACGAGCTGACCGCCGTCGCCACGAACGACAAGGGTCTGTACACGCGCTCGCGCGTCGTCCTCGCCCAGGTCGGTGACCTCTTCGCGGGGATGAAGACCTTCACGAACGCGAACGGGACGTTCGAGCAGCTCGCCGAGGGCAAGTACCTCATCACGTCGGGCGGCGCGAACATGTGGCAGGGCACCAACGAGTACTCGACCATCTACCGCGAGCAGGGCGCCGACGAGAACTGGTCGGCGACCGTGAAGATCAACAGCCAGGGCAACTCCAACGGGTCCGCCAAGGCCGGGATCATCGTCCGCAACGACGTCACGCAGACGGCGAACTCGCAGGGCTACGCGGCCCTGGGCATGCGCCCGAGCGGCGGCTTCGAGTGGCTGCGCGGCAACTCCAGCGGGCAGCTCACGGCGTCGACCGGCGCGAGCTCGACGAGCTACCCCGCCTGGGTGCGGATCGTGCGCGACGGCGACCTGTACACGGCCTCCTGGAGCAAGGACGGCGAGAACTTCACGCAGATCGGCGAGCCGCAGGCCCTGCCGGGTGCGGCGTCCGTCCAGGACGTGGGGCTCTTCGTCACGGCGCACAGCACGACGGCGACGAGCGCGGTCGAGTTCCAGGACTTCGTGTTCGACGACGACCCGCAGACCGAGGAGCCTGGCGGCGGGAACCCGCCGCAGTGCCTCGCGGACTCGTCCGACGAGTTCGACGGCGACACCCTCGACCCGCGGTGGACGGTCGTCCGCCAGGCCGACGGCAAGCCGATCACCGTCGCCGACGGCCACGCCGTCCTGCCGGTCGTGCAGGGCGACATCAACGAGGCCGTGACCGGGCCGATCAGCTACCTCGGTCAGCCCGCCCCGGCCGGGGCGTGGACGCTCGAGACCAAGCTCGACGTCCCGCTCGCCCGGCACTGGCAGCACGCCGGCCTCCTGGTCCACGTGAACGACGACGAGTACACCAAGCTCGCGTTCACCAAGAACCAGAGCGGCGCGCGCTTCCTCGAGTTCCAGACCGAGACCGGCGGGTCCCGGACGTGGCACGGCCAGACGGACGTCGCGACGGGCTTCCCGTCGACGATCCACCTGCGCCTCGTCTCGGACGGGTCGGCGATCACGGCGGCGTACTCGGCGGACGGCCAGGCGTGGACGGCGCTCGCGGGCTCCGCGCCCGTCAAGCCCGACGCGACGTTCGGCGTCATGGCGGGCGGCGACACGGCGACCGCGAACACGGTCGCGAAGGTCGACTACGTCCACGTCACGGGTGCCGAGCCCGACGACGGCGTGCGCGAGCCGAGCGACGAGTTCGAGGGCGACGCCCTCGACGGCTGCCGCTGGGACGCGATCGTCCGGTACGACGGGTCGAAGGTCGCCGTCGCCGACGGCGAGCTGCGCATCACGACCCAGCCGGGCGACATCAACGCCGGGAACAACGGCGACCCGCGCAACTTCGTCCTCCAGACCGCTCCGGAGGGTGACTGGGTCGTCGAGACGCGGTTCAAGGCGCCGCTCGTGCACCGGTGGCAGCTCGCGGGCCTCATCGCGTACGGCGACGACGACAACTACGTCAAGGCCGACGTGCTCGCGAAGAACGCCCCGGGTGCGGCGCTCAACCTCGGCGCCGAGCTCGTCTCGGAGAAGGGCGGCCAGTTCGGCAACGGCGGCAACCGCCAGCTCGAGCTCGCCGACTCGACCGAGTCGGGCTACTGGTACGTGCGCCTCGAGAAGGTGGGGAGCACGTACCAGGGCTGGGTCAGCGACGGCGGGGTGAACTGGACGCCGCTCGGCGCGCCGGTGACCAACGACGCGGCGCTGACCAAGGTCGGCCTCATGGCGATCGGCCCGGAGCAGGAGACGCCGGTCACGGTGGCGTTCGACTGGTTCCGTCTCACGACGGAGTCCGAGCCGGAGCCGACGGTCGACGTCGAGGTCACCGCGTCCGCCCGCTGCCTCGCGGGCAAGGCGTACCTCGCCCTCCGCGCGACGAACGCCGACGAGGCGCCCGTCGCGATCACCCTGACCACGCCGTTCGGCTCCAAGGAGTTCGGCGCGGTCGAGGTGGGCGCCAACGCCTACCAGTCGTTCGCGTCGCGTGCGACGTCGTTCGAGGCGGGCACGGCGACGGTCACGGCGACGCTCGGCGACGTCACGACCGAGATCGAGGTGCCGTACGACGCCGTGAGCTGCGGCTGACGGCGGGCCGGTGACGGGCGACCCGCTCCCGTCACCGGCCACCGCGCCGGCCCGGCCTCGCGGCCGGGCCGGCGCGCACCGAGCGGGACGACCAGGGACAGGAGCGACAGGTGGCACAGCGCACCTCGGCACGGACGCCGACCACACGGACGCCGGCGGGAGGGGCCCGGAAGGGCTCGGACCGCGCGGGCGGCCCGACGACGACGTCGGCGCGCTCCCGTCCCGCAGACCGGGGCGGTGCCGGCCGCCCCGAGCCCCGACCGCCGGCGCGCGTCCGCGCGCGCCGGTGGTTCGCGGGTCTCGACCCCTGGCGCCGGGTGCTCCTGGCCCTCGCCGCGCTCGCCGTCGTCGCGGTGGTGGTCGCGCTCGTCGTGGCGCTCACGCGGGAGGCGCCGGCCGCGACCGACGACGGGTTCGCCGTCGACCCCGCGCGCGTCGCCGAGCTCGAGGCGGCAGAGGAGGCGCGCGACGCCGACAACCTCGTCGCCTCGATCGAGCACGCCGAGCACGTGCAGACCGAGCTCGTCCCCGTCCTGCACGGGCTGCACGCGGTGCTCCCCGTCGATGGCTCGACCGCCGTCCCGGCCGACCCGGCCGAGGTCGCGGAGTGGCGAGCGACCGTCGACGGCCTCGTGGCCGAGACCGAGTCGCTCCAGAGCGGCTCCTCCGAGCACAACATCGTCCGCAACGGGATGCTCACCTCGCTCCAGCTCGTCGGCGACACGCTCGACGTCGTCGGCCTCGCGGCCGCCGCGGACGCGAGCGACCCGACGGCCGCGTCCGACCTCTACGCCCTCGCCGGCGACCTGCGCACGCGCGCCGTCGACGCGTGGGGCCTCGCCGCGATCCAGCTCGACCTCCGCTCGACCGCCGGGGGACAGGGCCACGTGCACGTGTTCCTGCCCGTGCACCCGGACGACTCGCTCGACGGCGGCATGGACCTCGGCCACGAGGGCGGTCCCGCCGACGACGAGGACGCGCACGAGGACCACGACCACTGACCGACGGCGGCCCCGCGCAGGGGCCGCCCCACCGACCTCCCGGTCGGGCGCCCTCCGGGGTGCAGGCCGAGCCCGACCGGGACCTGACCGGAGCGCCCCGCGCGACGACGCGCGGCACCGACGACGCACGACGAGGAAGGAGCGCAGGACCTGCGGCCCGGCAACGGCGCCGGGCCGCACCGATCAGTTCTCAAGGAGGAGAAGTGACAGCACGACCTTCGAGAGGTCGGCGCCAGGGGGTCGCGGCGGTCACCGCCGCGGCCCTCGTCGCGCCGGCGCTCACCCTCGCGACGGCGGCCCCCGCCGCCGCGCACGACGAGTTCTCCGTCATGGTCTTCAGCAAGACCGCAGGGTTCCGGCACGGCTCGATCCCCGCGGGCGTCGCGGCGATCCAGCAGCTCGGCACCGACCACCACTTCGCCGTGACCCCGACCGAGGACGCGGGAGCCTTCACGGACGAGAACCTCGCCCGGTACGACGCCGTCGTGTGGCTGTCCACCACGGGCGACGTCCTGAACGACGAGCAGCAGGGCGCGTTCGAGCGGTACATCGCCGCCGGCGGCGGGTATGCCGGCGTCCACGCGGCGTCCGACACACCGAGTACGACTGGCCCTGGTACGGCGAGCTCGTCGGCGCGTACTTCAACAGCCACCCGCAGAACCAGGACGCGACGGTCGTCGTGGCCGACGACGAGCACCCCTCGACCGCCCACCTCCCGGCGGCCTGGGACCGGTACGACGAGTGGTACAACTACCGCGAGAACCCGCGCGGCCAGGTCCACGTGCTCGCGAGCCTCGACGAGTCCTCGTACTCCCCGGGGTCGGGCGCCATGGGCGCGGACCACCCGATCGCGTGGTGCCAGGAGTACGACGGCGGCCGCTCCTGGTACACCGGCGGCGGCCACACCGACGAGTCGTACACCGACCCGGCGTTCGTCCAGCACCTGCTCGGCGGCATCCAGACCGCCGCGGGCGCGGTCGACGCCGACTGCGGCGCGACGGTCGACGCCTCGTTCGAGCAGGTGACGCTCGCGAAGGGGGCGGCCAAGACGGGCGAGCCGATCGCCATGGCCGTCCTGCCCGACGGCGACGTCCTGCACACGTCGCGCGACGGGCGCGTCTGGTACACCACCGCGGACGCCACGACGGCGCTCGCGGGCACCGTCCCCGTGTACACGCACGACGAGGACGGCCTCCAGGGCGTCGCGATCGACCCGGGCTTCGCCGAGAACCGGTGGGTCTACCTCTACTACGCGCCCAAGCTCGACACCCCGCCGGGCGACGCGCCCGAGACGTCGGCCGACCCGGCCGCGTTCGAGGCGTTCGAGGGGTACAACCAGCTCTCCAGGTTCCGGCTCACGGAGCAGAACCTGCTGGACCTCGCCAGCGAGCAGAAGATCCTCGAGGTCCCGGCCGACCGCGGGCTGTGCTGCCACGCGGGCGGCGAGATCGACTTCGACGCCGAGGGCAACCTCTACCTGTCGACGGGCGACGACACGAACCCCTTCGCGTCGGACGGCTACGCGCCGATCGACGAGCGGGCGACCCGCAACCCGGCGTTCGACGCCCGCCGCAGCTCGGGCAACACCAACGACCTGCGGGGCAAGCTCCTGCGCATCACGGTCGCCGAGGACGGGTCGTACACGGTCCCGGAGGGCAACCTCTTCCCCGAGGGCGAGCACGAGGCCGGCAAGACCCGTCCCGAGATCTATGCGATGGGCTTCCGCAACCCGTTCCGCTTCGCCGTCGACAAGGCGACGGGCGAGGTCCACCTCGGCGACTACGGCCCCGACGCGGGCGGCGCGAACGCGAACCGTGGCCCCGGCGGCACGGTCGAGTTCAACGTCATCTCCGAGGCGGGCAACTACGGCTGGCCGTACTGCATCGGCGACAACCTCGCGTACAACGACTACGACTTCGAGACGAAGGTCTCCGGGCCGAAGTTCGACTGCGCGGCGCCCAAGAACACGAGCCCGCACAACACGGGTCTCGTCGACCTCCCGCCCGCCGTGCCGGCGTGGCAGCCGTACGACGGCGGGTCCGTGCCCGCGTTCGGGACGGGCGGCGAGTCCCCGATGGGCGCCGTCGTCTACGACTACGACCCCGAGCTCGAGTCGGAGACCAAGTTCCCCGCGTACTACGACGGCAAGCCGCTGCTCTACGAGTGGGACCGCGCGTGGATCAAGGAGGCGATCCGGAACGAGGACGGCAGCCCCGCGGGCTTCGTCCCGGCGCTGGAGTTCATGGACCTGCGCCGGCCGATGAACCTCGAGTTCGGCCCGGACGGCTCGCTCTACGTGCTCGACTACGGCGGCGGCTACTTCGGGGGCGACGCGCTCTCGGCCGTCTACCGGATCGACTACGTGCGCGGGGGCCGCTCGCCCGTCGCGCAGATCGACGCGACGCCCACCAACGGCCAGGCGCCGCTCGCCGTGTCCTTCGACGGCACCGGGTCCTCGCACCCGGACGGCAAGGAGTTCACGTACGCCTGGGACCTCGACGGTGACGGCGAGACCGACGCCACCGACGCCCAGGTCTCCCGGACGTTCACCGCGAACGGCCGGCACGAGGTGCGGCTCACCGTCACCGACGCCGACGGCAAGCAGGGCGTGGCGACCACGACCATCACCGTGGGCAACACCGCGCCCGAGGTGACGCTCGAGCTCCCGGCCGACGGCCAGTTCTTCGACTTCGGCGACCAGGTCCCGTTCCGGGTCACGGTCACCGACGCCGAGGACGGCGCGCAGGTCGACTGCAGCCGCGTCGTGGTCGAGTACATCCTCGGCCACGACAACCACGGCCACCCGCTGTCCAGCGCCACGGGCTGCGAGGGTGTCCTCACGACCGCCAAGGACGAGGGGCACGGCCTCGACGCGAACATCTTCGGCGTCGTCAACGCGACGTACACCGACGGCGGCGGCGCCGACGGCGTGCCCGCGCTCGCGTCCGACGACGAGGCCGTCCTGCACACGCGCACCAAGCAGGCCGAGTACTTCACCGACAGCCAGGGCGTCCAGGTCGTCGCGAAGGACGTGTCCGAGGGCGGCAAGCAGCTCGGGTACATCGCGGCCGGCGACTGGTTCGCGTTCGACCGGATGAACCTCGCGGGCATCGACTCGATCTCCGCGCGGTACAGCTCGGGCGGCTCCGGCGGCGTGCTCGACGTGCGGGACGGCGCCGCGGACGGCCCGGTCCTCGCGACGCTCACGCTGTCGCCGACGGGGAGCTGGGAGACGCCGGCACGCACGCAGGCCGTCCCGGTCACCGATCCCGGCGGCACGCGCACGCTGTACTTCGTCGCGCGCTCCACGACGGGGGCGACGGGCGACATGTTCGACGTCGACTCGGTCACCTTCACGGGCCGCGGCGCGGCGAACAACGTGGCCCCGGTGGTCACCTCCGTGACCGCGACGCCCGCCACCGGCGACGCGCCGCTCGACGTCGCGTTCGCCGCGCAGGCCTCCGACGCCGACGGCGACGCGCTCGCGTACGCGTGGGACTTCGGCGACGGCGGCACGGCGACGGGCGCGACCGCGCAGCACACGTACACGGCGGCCGGGAGCTACACGGCCAAGGTCACCGTGAGCGACCCGGCGGGGGCGCGCGCGACGGGCACCGTCGCGGTGTCCGTGTACGGCACGCTCGAGTGCACCGAGCCGGACCCGCAGCGCGGGCCCGAGGACGAGTTCGAGGGCGAGGCGCTCGACGGCTGCCGCTGGGACGTCGTCGACCTCCGCCCCGACCTCGCCCAGGTGCGGGACGGGAAGTGGGTCGTGCGCACGACCGACGCCGACTTCGCCGGCACCGGGAACCAGCGCGTGCCGAACATCATCACGACCGACCAGCCGGGCGACTCCTGGACGGTCGAGACGAAGATGACGGCCGCGTTCGCGAACCAGTACCAGCAGGGCGGCCTCATCGTGCGCGCCTCGGAGTCCGACTACGTCAAGCTCGCCGTGGTCCAGCACCCCGGCGGCCTGCGCGTCGAGCTCCGCAGCGAGATCGGCGACGTCGTCCAGTCCACGAACGGCGACGTCCTCGACATCGCGAAGCCCGTCTACGGCGAGTACCTGCTGCGGCTGTCGCGCGACGGGGACTCGTTCACCGGGTCGTACTCGCTCGACAACGGCCAGACCTGGGTCCCGACCACGCGCGCCGTCACGCACGCGGGGCTCGGCGACGCGGGCGTCGGCGTGTTCGCGCTCGGCAAGGGCGCGGGCGCGAACCAGATCGACGTCGCGTTCGACCACGTGCGCGAGGTCGACGGCAGCGGCGTCCCCGTGTGCGAGGACGTCGCCGCGAGCGACACGTTCGACGGCAGCGGCTCCGGCCTCGGCCTCGACCCGTGCCGCTGGTACGTCGTCAACGCCGACCCGTCGCGGCTCGCCGTCACGGACGGCGCGCTCCGGCTCACCACGACCGACGACGACGTGTACGGCGCGACGAACTCCACCGTGCCGAACATCGTCCGCTCGAAGGTCGTGACGGGCGACGAGTGGACCGTCGAGACGACGGTGCGCGCCGACCTCACGCAGAACTACCACCAGGGCGGCCTCATGGTCTACAAGGACCAGGCCACCTACGTGAAGGTCGGCGTGATCCACAACGGCGGCACCGCCGGGACGGTCGGCTTCGAGCTCCGCAGCGAGAAGGGCGACGTCGTGCTCCAGCCGCAGCCCGGCGTCGGCTCGCTGCCCCGCGAGGCGGACGGGACGTACCACGTGCGTCTCGCCCGGTCCGGCGACACGTTCGTCGGTTCGTGGTCGCTCGACGGCGAGCAGTGGACCGAGCTCGCGGCCGTGACGAACGACCAGCTCGACGGGATCGGGGTCGGGCCGTTCGCGCTCGGCAAGAACCAGACCCAGCCCACGGTCGTCGCGTTCGAGGACTTCGTCCTCGCGGGCGAGGTGGTCGAGCAGCCGCTCGACGTCACGACCGAGGTCCAGGTCCGGTGCCTCGCCGGCAAGGCGTACGTCGCGGTGCGCGCGACGAACGCCGACGGGGTGCCGGTCGGCGTCACGCTGACGACGCCGTTCGGCACCAAGGCGTTCACCGGCGTCCAGCCGGGCGCCTCGGCGTACCAGTCGTTCGCGGCTCGTGCGACGTCCGTCGAGGCGGGCGTCGTGGGGATCGCGGCGACCGGCGACGGCCGCAGGTTCGCGGCCGACGTCGCGTACGACGCCACGAGCTGCGGCTGACGCGGCAGCTCGGAAGCAGGCCGAGGGCCGGTCGGGGGCGTCCCCGACCGGCCCTCGGTCGTGCGGGTCGTCGCGCCGCGTCAGGCGCGGGGGAGCGCCATGACCACGTCGGTGTGCGTCTCGCCGCCGACGACGTAGGAGCGTCCGCCGACGACGTCGAACCGGTGCTTGCGGTAGAACGCCTGCGCCCGGGCGTTGAGACCGTTCGTGCCGAGCCACACGCGCAGGCCGGGCCCGAGCCGCGCGGCCGCCTCGGCCGCCGCGGTCATGAGCACGCCCGCCACGCCCGTGCCCTGGGCCGCGGGGTGCACGTAGATCTTCGAGAGCTCGACCGCCTCGCCGGGCCCGACGGCCGCCGCGACCTCGGGGTCGTCGGGCTCGCCACGGACGAGGAGCGCGTACCCGAGGAGGCCCGAGGCGTCGTGCGCGTCGGGGACGTCGTCCGCGACGTCGTCGGGCACCGGCTCGACGAGGAGGAGCGCGTGCGCGGCGCTCGCGGCCCACGCGCGGAACCGCTCGGGCGAGAGCTGCGTCGCGACGTGCTCGGCGATCGCCTCGGGCGACGTGCCCGGCGGGCACGCGAGCGGGAACGTCAGGGCCGCGAGCACGGCGAGCGCGGGTGCGTCCTCGGTCGTGGCGCGGCGGACGCGCACGGTCGCGGGAGCGGTGGGGAGGTCCTCGGCCATGCCCGCGAATCTACGCCCCGACGCTGGGGACGCGGTCGGCCCCGCGCCCGGGCGCGGGCCCGTTCCGGGCATGATGGTCCGGTGACGCGCATCGACCTCAACGCCGACCTCGGCGAGGGCTTCGGCCGCTGGACGCTCGCCGACGACGAGGCCCTGCTCGGCCTCGTGACCAGTGCGAACGTCGCGTGCGGGTTCCACGCGGGCGACCCGGCGACGATGCGCGCCGTGACGCGCGACGCCGTCGCACGCGGCGTGCGCGTCGGGGCGCACGTGAGCTACCGCGACCTCGCGGGCTTCGGGCGCCGGTTCATGGAGGTCGACCCCGTCGAGCTCGCCGACGACGTGCTCTACCAGCTCGCGGCGCTCGACGGCTTCGCGCGGCTCGCGGGCGACCGCGTGCGCTACGTCAAGCCGCACGGCGCCCTCTACAACGCGATCGTCCACCACGAGGCGCAGGCCCGTGCGGTCGTCGACGCCGTCCGCGCCTACGATCCCGCCCTCCCCGTGGTCGGCCTGCCCGGCTCCGCGGTGCTGCGCCTCGCGGACGCCGCGGGGGTACCGACGGTGCGCGAGGCGTTCGCCGACCGGGGCTACCTCCCCACGGGCGAGCTGGTCCCGCGCGGCCTGCCGGGCGCCGTCCTGCACGACGCCGAGCAGGTCGCCCGGCGCGTCGTGGAGCTCGTCACGTCGGGCACGGTGCCGGCCGCGGACGGCTCGCCCCTGCGGGTGGAGGCGGACTCGGTGTGCGTCCACTCCGACACCCCGGGCGCCGTGGGGCTGCTGGGCGCCGTCCGCGCCGCGCTCGAGGACGCCGGCGTCGAGGTGCGCCCGTTCGTCGACACGGGAGCCGGCACGGCCGAGGGCGCGGTGCCGTGACGGGAGCGGCCGGCGCGGTGCACCGGTACGGGGAGTCGGCGCTGCTCGTCGACGTGCCCGACCTGGCGGCCGTGCGGTCGCTGCACCGCAGGCTCGCGACCGACGCCCCGGACGGGGTCGTCGACGTGGTCCCGGCCGCGCGGACCGTGCTCGTCCGGTGCGCTGCGCCCGCCGACGTCGCGGACGCCCGGGCCTGGGTCGAGGACGCGCTGCTCCGGGCGCCGTCCGACGACGGGCCGCCGCTCACCGGGGCCGTCGTCGAGATCCCGGTGCACTACGACGGCCCCGACCTGGAGGACGTCGCCCGCTGGGCGGGTGTGAGCGTCGAGGAGGTCGTCGCCCGGCACTCGGGGCGGGAGTACGAGGCCGCCTTCGGCGGCTTCGCGCCGGGGTTCACCTATCTCGTCGGCGTCGACCCCGTCATCGCGGCCCCGCGCCTCCCGACGCCGCGCACGCGCGTCCCGGCGGGGTCCGTCGCGCTCGCGGGCGAGCTCACCGCGGTCTATCCCGGCGAGTCACCGGGCGGGTGGCGTCTCCTGGGCCGCACGGACGCGCGGATGTTCGACGTCGACCGCGACCCGCCGGCCCTCGTCGCGCCCGGTGCGCGGGTGCGGTTCGCGCCGTCCCGAGCCGGTGCCTCGGCGCTCGCGGTGCTCGCGGACGCGCCCCGGGGCGACGGCCGCGGCGCGACGACGCCCGGCGCGACCACGGGGGAGGACGTCGTGGGTGGGGAGCACGGCCGCGGCGCGACGACGCCCGGCGCGACCACGGGGGAGGACGTCGTGGGTGGGGAGC
>NZ_LUAZ01000064.1:0-17475 GCF_001647255.1 Cellulosimicrobium sp. I38E | reverse complement strand
GCCCCAGCCTATGCGGCCGGGCCCGGCCGCATAGGCTGGGGCGATGACCGAGAACGCGACCGAGGGCACCCGGCAGACCGTGATGATCGCGGCGTTCGAGGGCTGGAACGACGCGGGGAGCGCCGCCACGGCCGCCCTCCAGCACCTGCACGAGGTGTGGGGGGCGGAGGACGTGGACGAGCTCGACCCCGAGGAGTACCACGACTTCCAGGTGAACCGCCCCGTCGTCACGACCGACGACGACGGGCTCCGCGAGATCACGTGGCCGACGACGACGATCGCCTCCGCGGTCCTGTCGCCCGGCGGGCGCCGGGTCGTGCTCGTGCACGGCATCGAGCCGTCGATGCGCTGGCGTCGGTACTGCCGCGAGCTGCTCGACATCGCGGAGGAGCACGACGTGCGCACGGTCGTCACGCTCGGCGCGCTGCTCGCGGACGTGCCGCACACGCGGCCCATCCCCATGACGGCGACGTCGGAGAGCGTCGGGCTCCAGGCGGTGCTCGACGTCGAGCCGAGCACGTACGAGGGGCCGACGGGCATCGTCGGCGTGCTGCAGCACGCCGCCGCCGAGCGCGGGCTCCAGTCGGTGTCGCTGTGGGCGGCGGTGCCGCACTACGTGGCGCACCCGCCGTCGCCGAAGGCGACGCTCGCGATCCTCGCGCGCATCGAGGAGCTCCTCTCGGAGCCGATCCCGCTCGGGGACCTGCCGGAGGACGCCGAGGCGTGGCAGCACGGCGTCGACGAGCTCGCCGCGGAGGACGCGGAGATCGCGGAGTACGTCCAGCAGCTCGAGGAGGCGAAGGACACCGCGGAGCTGCCCGAGGCGAGCGGCGAGGCGATCGCGCGCGAGTTCGAGCGCTACCTGCGCCGTCGCGACCGCGGCAACCCGGGCAAGGGACCGACGGTCTGACGCACCCGCGCCGCCGCGGGCGTGCGGCGGCGCGTCAGAGGCGCACGCCGAGCAGCGCGTTGACCGCGCGGGCGACCACGCCGGGCGCGCCCTCGTCGTCGCCGGACGTGTCGCGCCCGGGGCGCAGCGACTCCGCGGCCCAGGCGTCGACGGCCGCGAGCGCCGCGGGCGCGTCGAGGTCCTCGGCGAGCGCGGCGCGCACGGCGGCGAGCGTCGCGGTGGCGTCGGGACCGCCGTTGCCGGAGACGGCGTCGCGCCAGGTCTCCAGACGGCGCACGCCGGCGGGCAGGTCGTCGTCGGTCCACTCCCACTCGCCGCGGTAGTGGTGCGCGAGGAGCGCGAGGCGGATCGCCATCGGGTCGACGCCCGTGGCCCGCAGCTTCGAGACGAGCACCAGGTTGCCGCGCGACTTGCTCATCTTCTCGCCCTCGTACGCGACGAGGCCGGCGTGGACGTGGGCGCGCGGCGCGCCGCCGCCCGAGAGCATGCGGTCGTGCGAGGACGACATCTCGTGGTGCGGGAAGAGCAGGTCCGCTCCCCCACCCTGCACGTCGAACGGCAGGCCGAGCCCGTCGCGCGAGATCACCGCGCACTCGACGTGCCAGCCGGGCCGCCCGGTGCCGAGCGTGCCACCGTCCCACGCGGGCTCGCCCGGGCGCTCGCGGCGCCACAGGAGCGGGTCGAGCGCGTCCTTCTTGCCCTCGCGGTCGGGGTCGCCCCCGCGCTCGGCGAAGAGGTGCTGCATGACGTCGCGCGCGAGGCGCGAGACCGAGCCGAACGCGGGGTCGGCCGAGAGGTCGGCGTAGACGTCGCCGAGCCCCGGGTCGGTGCCGCCCGCGCCGGGTTCGACCGGCACGCGGTAGGCGAGCCCGGCGTCGAGGAGCTGGGTGACCGCCTCGACGACGGCGGGGATCGTCTCGACCGCGCCCTCGTAGACGTCGGGCGGGACGACTCCGAGCGCCGTCATGTCCTCGGCGAAGAGCGCCGTCTGGTCGACGGCGAGCGCGCGCCAGTCGACACCGGTCGCGGCGGCGCGCTCGAGCAGCGGGTCGTCCACGTCGGTGACGTTCGACGCGTACCGCACGCGCTGGCCGGCGTCCGTCCACGCGCGCACGAGCAGGTCGAACGCGACGTAGGTGGCCGCGTGGCCGATGTGGGTCGCGTCGTACGGCGTGATGCCGCACACGTAGAGGGTGGCGTCCTCGCCCGAGGCCGCGACGACGAGGTCGCGGGTCGTCGAGTCGTGCACCCGGACCGGGAGGCCTCGTCCGGGGAGCTCGGGGATCTGCGGGGCGGGCCAGCTGTGCACGCGTCAACCTTAGCCGTCGGGACGTCGGCGCCGGACCGTCGTCCGGAGGACGAGCACCGCGCGCACGCGGCCCGGACGGCGCACGGCCGTCGCACGGACGGCGATCCAGCGCGCCCGGGCAGGTCCGTGCCGGGCGCGGGACAATGCGGACGTGACGAAGCCCACCGACCCCCACGTCGACGCCCCGCGGCACGGGTCGAGCGACGACGGCCCGCTGCTCCCCGACGTCCGCGTTCTGGCGGCGTGGACCGTGGAGCCGGGAGCGGCCGGGGTGCGCGAGGTCGACCCCGGAACGCTCGGGGACGCCCGCGCCGGGGACGACGCGGCCCGCGACCACGAGGACGGTGACCACGAGGACGGCGACCACGAGGACGGCGACCGCGAGGACCACCGGGCCGCCCATGGCCCGGCGACGTGGGTGCGGGTCGCCGACCTCGACGCGGTGCTCGACGCCGCGGCCCGGGTCTCGACGGGCCCCGGACCGACGCGCCACGAGCTGTCCCGGCACGCGCACCACCCGCTGGCGCACGTGCGCCGCCTCGCGGCCGACTGGCTCCTGCTCGTCACGCCGACGGCCTGGTTCACGGAGGCGGACCGCCAGGTGCACACCGGCCAGTTCGCCGCGCTCCTCGGGCCGGGGACCGTCGTCACCGCCGAGGAAGGGGACGCCGACGTCCACGCGACCATGCTCGACAAGCTCGCCGCCCCGGGCGACCCGCGGGGCACGCCCGTCCAGCGGATCGTGTCCGCCGCCGTCCTGGCGATCGTGGGCGGGGCGTCGCAGGTCGAGCTCGGCCTGGGGGACGCGGTCGCGGACACGGAGCGGGTCGTGTTCGACCAGCAGCGCGAGGACCCGGTCGAGCGTATCTACGACCTCAAGCGCGAGATCACCGAGGCGCGGCGCGCCCTCATGCCCGTCTCGGCCGAGCTGCCGGAGCTGCTCGACCCCGACGTCCCGGACCACCTCGCGGTGAACCGGCGCATGCTCGAGCGCGTGGTGACGACCGTGGAGCGGATCGACCGTCACCTCGACGCGCACGACGACCTGCTCTCGGACATGCTTCAGGTCCACATGTCCCAGGTGTCGGTGCGCCAGAACGAGGACATGCGCAAGATCTCGGCCTGGGCCGCGATCCTCGTCTACCCGACGATCGTCGCGGGGGTCTACGGCATGAACTTCCGGAACATGCCCGAGCTGCACTGGGCGTTCGGCTACCCGTTCGCGCTCGGGCTCATGGCCGCGGGCTGCCTCGTGCTCTACCGCGTGTTCAAGCGGGTCGGCTGGCTCTGACCGCGGGTCACGGGGTGGACGCGGCCGTCCCGCCGGGCTCGAGCACACCGGTGAGCAGGAGCAGCACGACGAGCGCGGCGAGCACCAGGCGGTAGACCACGAACGGCGTGTAGCTGAAGGTCGAGACGATCTTGAGGAACGCGATGATGACGAAGTAGCCGACGACGAACGCGACGAGCGTGGCGATGAGCGTCGCGCCCGCACCGGGCGCGCCGGGCGCCGGCTCGTCCGCGGACTTGAAGAGCTGGTAGAACCCCGAGCCCATGACGGCGGGGATCGCGAGCAGGAACGAGTAGCGCGCCGCGGCCTCGCGGGTGAAGCCCATGAGGAGGCCCGCCGTGATCGTGCCGCCGGACCGGGAGACGCCCGGGACGAGCGCGAGCGCCTGCGCGAACCCGAACGCGACGGCCTGGCCGGGCGAGAGCTCGCGCAGCGTGCGCCGCTTGGCGCCGATCCGGTCCGCCCAGCCGAGCAGGAGCGCGAAGACCGCGAGCATGAGCGCGGTGAGGTAGAGGTTGCGGAACGTGTTCTCGATCGCGTCCTGGAACAGCAGGCCGAGCACGACGATCGGGACCGAGCCGAGGGCGATGTACCAGGCCATCGCGGCGTCGTGGTCGTGCCGACCGAGGCGCGCCTTCCAGTCCGTCCCGTGGTCGCCGCGCACCGAGCGCCACCACGCCGCGCAGATCCGCGCGATGTCGCGACGGAAGTACAGGAGGACCGCCGTCTCGGTCCCGATCTGGGTGATCGCCGTGAAGGCGGCCCCCGGGTCCTGCGAGCCGATGAGCTCGCCCACGATGCGCAGGTGCGCGCTCGAGGAGATCGGGAGGAACTCGGTCAGGCCCTGGACGAGGCCGAGGAGGACGGCTTCCCACGCGTTCACGAGCGGCCACGATACCCGCTCGGGCAGGCCCGCCCGGCACCCCGCCGGCGGGTCGGGGCCCTGGATGAACGTCGGGCGACGGGCGCGTGAACACCGTCCTGGGGACCCGGCCGTCGGGGCCGGGGCGGAGGGTGAACCTCGCCGCTCCCGGCACTCTGCCGCGCGCCCCGACGGTCGCGCGGCAGGGTCCGCCGGTACCCTCGGCTCCCATGGAACACCGCCACCTCGGCAGCACCGGCCTGCGCGTGTCCGAGCTCGGCCTCGGCACCATGACGTGGGCCCGGGACACGGACGAGCTCGACGCCGCCGAGCAGCTGCGCGACTTCGTCGACGCGGGCGGGACCCTCGTCGACACCGCCGCCTCGTACGCCGACGGGGACGCCGAGACGCTGCTCGGGTCGCTGCTGGGGGCGAAGGTCGACCGGCGCGACGTGCTCCTGTGCACCAAGGCCGGCGTGCGCCGCACGGCGCAGGGCCCGGTCGTCGACGCGTCCCGCGGGGCGCTCCTCGACTCGCTGGACGACTCGCTGTCGCGCCTGGGCACGGACCACGTCGACCTGTTCCTCGTGCACGCGCCCGACCCGAGCACCCCGTTCACCGAGACGCTCTCCGCGCTGCGCCACGCCGTGATGTCCGGGCGCGCACGCTACGTCGGCCTGTCGAACCACCCCGCATGGGCGACGGCGCGCGCAGCGACGCTGCTCGGCGGCACCGACGACGTGGGCCTCGCCGCGGTCGAGCTCGAGTACTCGCTGCTCCAGCGCGGCGCGGAGCGCGAGGTCGTGCCGGCGGCCGAGGCGCTCGGCCTCGGGCTGCTCGCCTGGTCGCCGCTCGGCCGGGGCGTGCTCACGGGCAAGTACCGCCGCTCGCTCCCCGCGGACTCGCGCGGCGCGTCGCCGCACCTGTCCGCGTTCGTCGAGCCCTACCTGGACCAGTCCTCGTCGGGGATCGTCGAGGCCGTCGTCACCGCGGCCGACGGGCTGGGCCGCGCCCCGCTCGACGTCGCGCTGTCGTGGCTCCTCGGCCGCCCCACCGTGGCGAGCGCGATCGTCGGCGCGCGGACCCCCGCCCAGCTCCGGACGTCGCTCGCCGCGACCGACCTCGAGCTCCCCGACGCGGTCCGTGCGGCGCTCGACGACGTGAGCGACCTGGAGGTCGGCTACCCCGAGCGGTGGTGAGGCCCGCGCGTCAGCGCGCGCCGTCGGTCTCCAGCTCGCCGGTCAGGACGTCGTCGTCGAGCGTGTCGTCGAGGTCGTCGACCTCGTCCTCCTCCTCGTCGTCGTCCTCGTCGTCCTCCTCGTCGTCCTCCTCCGCGAGGTAGAACGGCGTCGCCTCCCCGTGGACCTGCCCGAGGGCCTCGTCATAGACCTCGAAGGCGTCCGCGAGCACGTAGTAGGCGTCGTCGACGGAGGGGTCGTCCTCCCCGCGGCGTGCGGCGACGGCGTTGTAGTGGGCCTCGAGCGCGGCGATGAACCGGTCGAGCGCGGCACGCGGGTCAGCGGTCATACCCTGACGGTAGCGCCGAGAGGGGCACAATGGCACTCGTTAGCCGAGCCGGTTCCCCCGCTCGGCCGACGACCGAGACAGGCGAGAGAGGACGGTGGCACGTGGAGGAGAGGCCGACGTCACGTCGGCGGTCCGGATGGGCCGCGCACGGCGGGCAGTACGAGTACCGCGTCCTGACGATCGACCGCTCCACGAGCCGGTCGGACGCGAGCAGGCTGCTCACCGACGAGGCCGAGTACGGGCGCTGGGAGCTGGCCCGCACACGGCTCTACGTCGGGGGCGAGCGCCGCGTCTGGCTGCGACGCAAGATCATCCGGGTCAGCTCGACCCTGTGACCCCGGGACCATGAGGAGTCCCGGGGGCGCGCCATCGGGCGTCTTCACCAAGTCGCGCGTCGGCGCGCCCCGGGGGTTCTTCGACTGCGAGGCCGCGGGGCTCGCCTGGCTCGCCGTCGCGGGCGGGCCCCGCGTCGCGCGGGTCCTCGACGTGAGCCCGACGCGCCTCGACCTCGAGCGCGTCCTGCCTGCCGCGCCGACGCCCGAGGCGGCGCACGCGTTCGGCCGGGCGCTCGCCGTCGTGCACGACGCCGGCGCCCCCGCGTGGGGCGCGCCGCCGCCAGGTTGGACGGGCGACGGGTTCTTCGGTCCGCTGGACGACCCGCTGCCGATGCCCACAGGAGCGTGGCCCGACTGGCCCACCTTCTACGCCGAGGCGCGGCTGCTCCCGGTCGCGCGACAGGGCCGGGACCGCGGCGCCCTCGATGCCGACGACGCCCGCCTGCTCGAACGGCTGGGCGACCGCCTCGCGGACCTCGCCCGACCAGCGCTCGACGACTCCCCCGCGCGCGTGCACGGCGACCTGTGGTCGGGCAACGTGCTGTGGTCCTCGGTCGGTCCCGGCCCGGGCGGGCGTCCGGGCGGCGTCGAGGCGGTGCTCATCGACCCTGCCGCGCACGGCGGGCACCGCGAGGCCGACCTGGCGATGCTCGCGCTGTTCGGCGCTCCGTACCTCGACGAGATCGTCGCCGGGTACGACGCCGCGCACCCGCTCGCGCGCGGGTGGCGCCACCGGGTGTCGCTGCACCAGGTGTACCCGGTCGCCGTGCACGCGGTGCTGTTCGGCGGCGGCTACCGCGCGCAGCTCCGCTCGTCGGTCCGGGCGCTGCTGGGCGACGCCTGAGCCGCCGACCCGGACGGCGTCAGCAGGTGCGCAGCAGGCGGTCGAGCACCCGCACGCCGAACCGCAGCGAGTCGACCGGGACGCGCTCGTCGACCCCGTGGAACATGCCGGAGAAGTCGAGGTCCGCCGGCAGGCGCAGCGGCGCGAAGCCGTAGCCCGTGATCCCGAGCCGAGCCAGCGACTTGTTGTCCGTGCCGCCCGACAGCGTGTACGGGAGCACGGTCGCCTCGGGGTCCTCGGCGAGCAGCGAGTCGACCATCGCGTCGACCAGGTCGCCCTCGAACGGCACCTCGAGGGCGATGTCCCGGTGGATCTCCTCGACCCGCACGTGCTCGCCCGCGAGCGCGCGCAGCGTCGCGAACCCCTCCTCCTCGTGCCCGGGCAGCAGCCGCGCGTCGATCGCCGCCTCCGCCCGGCCAGGGATGACGTTCGCCTTGTAGCCCGCGGTGAGCTGCGTCGGGTTGGACGTGTGGCGCACGGTCGCCCCGACGAACCGCGACGCGGGGCCGAGCGCGGCGACGAGCGCCGCGACCGACGACGGGTCCTCCGGGTCGTACCGGAGCCCGGTGAGGTCCGCGACGCCTCGGAGCAGCTTGTCGACCGTCGGCGTGAGCGTGTTCGGCCAGTGGTGGGCCCCGATGCGCGCGACCGCCTCCGCGAGCCGCGTCACCGCGTTGTCGTCGTTCACCTGCGACCCGTGGCCCGCGCGGCCCTCCGCGACGAGGCGCAGCCACGCGATGCCCTTCTCCGCCGTCTGGAGCAGGTAGGCCCGCCGCCCCCCGACCTCGACCGAGAACCCGCCGACCTCGCTGATCGCCTCGGTCGCGCCCTCGAACAGCTCGGGTCGGTGGTCGACGGCGTAGCGCGCCCCGTACACGCCCCCTGCCTCCTCGTCGGCGAAGAACGCGACGACGACGTCGCGCGCGGGCTTGCGCCCCTCACGCACCATCTGGCGCACGACCGCGAGGATCATCGCGTCCATGTCCTTCATGTCGACGGCGCCGCGGCCCCACAGCAGGCCGTCGATCTCCTCGCCCGCGAACGGGTCGACCGACCAGTCCGCCGCCTGCGCCGGCACGACGTCGAGGTGCCCGTGGAGCACGAGCGCCGGCCGCGTCGGGTCCGCGCCCTCCAGACGCACGACGACGCTCGCCCGGCCGGGCTCCGACTCGAACAGCTCCGGCTCGAGCCCGACCTCGTGCAGCAGCCCCATGACGTACTCCGCCGCGCGCCGCTCCCCCGGCCCGGTCCCGTCGCCGAAGTTCGACGTGTCGATCCGCAGCAGCTCCCGGCAGATCCGCACCACCTCGTCCTCCGCCCGCGGCACCGTGCCGGAGGGGACGTCGACGGTCGCCGGGGTGCGGGCGCTGGCCAGGGAGTCCGGGTGCGGAGCGGTCATGGCCACACGCTACCCGCCGCTGTCGGCCCGGCCGACCGACCCCGCCGCCCGCTCACATCCCGGACGTCCGTCGCCGGCCGAGCATGCGGTCGCCGCTCGTCCGGCGCTCGGATCGGGCGGCAGCCGCATGCTCGGCCCCGCGGGTCAGTGGCCGCCGTGGGAGTCGGGGTCGAGGCGGCGGGGGCCGGTGCCGTCGCCCGGGAGCGCGTCGGCGTCGTGGTCGGGGTGGGTGCCCCCGTCGGGCGCGTCGATGCGGGACGGCGCCTGCTCGCCCGGCGCGACGACGACGAGCTGGCCCATCATGCCGCGGTCCTCGTGCGTGAGGAGGTGGCAGTGGAACATGTACGGGGTGGTCGGGTCGGTCGCGCCCTCGGCGGCGTCGAACCGGACGAGCAGGCGCGTCACGTGCCCCGGCTGCACGTAGACCGTGTCCTGCCACCCGGCGAGATCCGGCCCGGGCGGCCGGCCGGCGACGTCGAGGACGCGGAACTGGACGTCGTGCACGTGGAAGTTGTGCGGGGTGTCGTCGAGCCCGGTGACCTCCCACACCTCGGTCTCGCCGACGGTGACGACCTCGTCGATCCGCGCCATGTCCATGGAGCGTCCGTTGATCGCGGTCCCGGCGAGCTGGAAGCGACGGGTGCGCACGGCGTCGGCCTCGTCGAGCGCGTCCGCGGGATCGGTGGCGCCGAGCGTGCCGGGGACGTCGGGGCTCGGCTCGAGCGTGCCGGCCGCGCGCAGCTCGAGGAGGTCGAGGGTGTCGTCGCCGCCCGAGAAGCGCTCGAACAGCGGGTTGACGCCCAGCTCGGGCGGGAAGCTGCGCAGGACCGCGCGCTGCCCCGGATCCATGGTCACGACCTCCGCCCGGTCGCCCGGGGAGAGGCGCACGCGCTCGACCGTCTGCGGGGCGGGGAGCAACCCGCCGTCGGTCCCGACGAGCTGGACCGTGCCGCCGTCGGCGAGGCCGACGTCGTAGACGCGCGAGTCGGAGCCGTTGAGCAGGCGCAGGCGGACGCGCTCGGTCGTCACGTCGAGGTAGGGCCCGGGGGTGCCGTTGACGAGGACGGTGTCGCCGAGCGGGCCGACCGGTGAGAGGAAGGAGACGGCGTCGTCGAGCCGTCCGTCGGCGTGGAAGCTCTTGTCCTGGAGGATGACCGGGACGTCGTCGACGCCGTACTCGTGCGGAAGGTCGGCGGCGGGGCCGTCGGCGGCGGCCGGGTCGTCGAGGAGGAACATCCCCGCGAGCCCGCGGTACACCTGGCTCGCGGTCTGCCCGTGCAGGTGCGGGTGGTACCAGAGCGTCGCGGCGGGCTGGTCGATCGTCCACGTGGGCGACCACGTCTCGCCCGGCTCGACCATCTGGTGGGGGCCGCCGTCCATCGCGGGCGGCAGGTGCATGCCGTGCCAGTGGAGCGTCGTCGTCTCGTCGAGGGAGTTCGTCACGTCGACGCGCACGCGCTCGCCGCGGACGGCGCGCAGGGTCGGGCCCAGGTAGTCGCCGTTCAGCCCGATCGTCGGGGTGGGGGCGGCCGCGCCCAGGTCGGCGACGCCCTCACGCGCCTCGAGCTCGAAGACGCGCACGCCGTCCTCCACGCGCGACTCCGCGAGCGGCGGGACGGCGAGCGGCCGCGTGAACTCGACGGCTCCCGCCGTGCTCGTCGCGGCGCGCGCCCACGCGACGCCCACGACCGCGGCGACGGCCCCGACGAACACGACGACGACGAGCCCGAGCACGAGGAGGACGCGGGCGAGCGGGCCGCGGCGCCGGCGGGGGCGAGCGCCCGGCGGTCCGGCGGGTGCTCCGGGTGCCGGCGGGACGGCGGGAGGCGGGGTGGTGTACGTGGTCGTCATCGGGTCTTCTCCAGGGTGGACGACGGCGGTCGGCGGGTGCGGTGCGACGGCGGCCCGGCGGTGCGGGCGACGCTGTCGACGCTAGGGACCGGGCGGTGCCGGGCGCGTCCGCCCGGAAGCGTACGCGCGCCCGGAACGGACCCCGAGCGCACCGGGTCGCGCCTCGGGGCGGCGCCAGGGACGGGGCGGTCTCGGAGTCGGGGTGGCATGGGAGTCGGGGTGGCGCGGCGAGCCGTCGGCTGGTCGCGCCTCAACGGCGTCGGGCCGCGAGGAGACCGAGCGCCACGGCCCCCGTGAGCGCGCCCCAGGCCGCGTTGGTGAGCAGCATGGGGACGATCGCGACGGGGTGCGCGACGGGGCCCTGGAGCTCGCCGGTGAGGATCGGCGACAGCACGGCGCTGAGCACCAGGGCGAGGACGCCGTAGGCGAGCCCGACGGCCACGCCGGTCGCGAGCGGGTGCGCCGGGCGGGCGACGACGATCGCGACGACCCACACGACCGTGAGCACGAGGGTCGTGAGCAGGGGCGCCGCGGGCCGGCCGATCGCGCCGTCGAGGCCCGTGACGCTCAGGAGCGGTCGGACGAGGGCGAGCGCGCCGAGCCCGAGGACGAGGGGCCAGCTCAGCGAGCGCACGGTCTCGCCGAGCGCGGAGCGGGGAGTCGGGTTCATGGCGTCGACGCTAGGGAGCGGCGGTGCGGCGACGCGTCCGCCCCGGCGCGCGACGCGATGCGTCGTCCCGCGCCCCGCGCGTACGCGTCTCGACGTAGTCGACCCTGACGCGGACCCGCCCCGCGACGGACGCGCGCCGGGGTGGGTCTTCCTAGACTCGGTGAGCGTGACGTCCCCCGACATCCCGCACGACCGGCCCGCCGGGTCGCCTCCCGCGACCCGGCCGTCGCGTCCGTCGCCACCGCCCTGGCTCATCGACGCCCTGCTGGGGTTCGCGGTGCTCGACGTCGTCGCGTTCGCGATCGCCGCGGACGTCGGGGGCACGCGGGCCGACCCGTGGGTCGCGTACCCGATCGCTCTCGTGCTGGGGCTCCTCGTGCTCGGCCGGCGCCGCTTCCCCGTCGGGGTCCTCGTCGCGACCGCGCTGGTCATCTGCGCCTACTACACGCTCGACCTGCCCGCGATCGGCCTCGCCCTGCCCGTCTCGGTCGCCCTGTACTCGGCGGCCGTCGCGGGCCGGCTCGGCTGGGCCGTCGGGGTCGCGGCGGCGCTCGTCGTCGCCTCGACGTACTTCCGGCTCGCCGAGGGCGACGACGTCCGGTACGTCGTCGGCTACGAGCTGGCGACGACCGTGGCGCTCATGGCCGCGGCGATCGCCCTCGGGCAGGGGTCGTTCACCCGCCGGCAGCGCGACGAGCAGCGGCGGCACGCGGACGCGCTGCGCGAGCAGACGCACGAGCTCGAGGCCGCCGACCGGCTCGCGCACGAGCGGGAGGCCGTCGCCCGCGACCTGCACGACGTCGTCGGGCACCACCTCGCCGTCGTCTCCCTGCACGCGAACGTCGCCCGCGAGGCCCTGGACGACGTGGACGCCGCCGGTACGGCAGCGTCCGCCGCGCTCGCGACCGCACGGGCTGAGCTCGAGCTCGTCCGGACGGCGACGACCACGGCCCTGGCGGACCTGCGCGCCACGGTGCGCGCACTGCGCGGGACGACCGCGCCCGCGGGGCTCGCGGACCAGGCGCGCATCGACCGGCTCGAGGACCTCGTGCGCACGGCCCGGGCGGCCGGGCTCGACGTCGCGCTGGACGTCGACCTGCCGTCGGGGACCGCCGACGGCACCGCCGCGGGTGCGGCGGCGTACCGAGTCGTCCAGGAGGGGCTGACCAACGTGCTGCGGCACGCCGGGGCGCGTGGCGCCGTCGTCCGCGTGGCGCTCGAGCGCTCGCCCGGTGCGCCGGGCGACGTGCTCGCCGTCGAGGTCCGCGACGACGGCCACGGGTCTCAGGGCACGGATGACACCCCGGACCGGGGCGGGTTCGGGCTGCGCGGCCTGCGCGAGCGCGTCGCGGTCCTGGGCGGCACGGTCGAGACCGACACGCCCGACGGCGGCGGGTTCCGGCTGCGGGCGCGTGTGCCGGTCACGCCCGGCGCCGCGGTGCGCGGGACGGTTTCCGTGCCAGGCTCGCGGTCCTCTGGCGGGGGTGCCCCGTGATCCGCGTCGTGCTGGTCGACGACCAGCCCCTCGTGCGGACGGGCATCCGCGCGCTGCTCGAGCGTGCGGACGACGTCGAGGTCGTGGGCGAGGCCGCCGACGGGCGCGAGGGCGTGGCGCTCGTGCGCCGCGTGCACCCCGACGTCGTCCTCATGGACCTCCAGATGCCCGTGCTCGACGGGATCGCGGCCACGCGTCGGATCGTCGCCGACCCGGCCCCCGGCTCGGGGCCGCCGGACGGCGCGAGGAGCGCGACGGGCGCGGACGGTGCCGCGCCCGGACCGCGCGTCGTGGTCCTCACGACGTTCGACGACGACGCGAACCTCTTCGCGGCGCTGCGGGCCGGCGCGTCGGGCTTCCTGCTCAAGGACGCGAGCCCCGACGAGCTGCGCGGCGCGGTGCGCACGGCCGCCGCGGGCGACGCGCTGCTCTCCCCCGCGGTGACGGCGCGCGTGGTCGCGCAGGCGGTGGACGCCGGGCGGCGCGACGACGCGCTCGTCGCCGCGGTCGCCGACCGGCTCACGGACCGCGAGCGCGAGGTGCTCGCGCACGTCGGGCGCGGCCTGACGAACGACGAGATCGGCGCGGTCCTGTTCATGAGCCCGGCGACGGCCCGCACGCACGTGGGCCGCATCCTCGCCAAGCTGGGCGTGCGGGACCGGGCCGGCCTCGTCGTCGTCGCCTACGAGACCGGCCTGGTCCGCCCGGGCACCCCGCCCCGCTAGAGGCGAGGTGCGCGAGGTAGAGGCCTGGTGATGACCATGGCTCTACCTCGCGCTACCACGGCTCTACCTCGCGACGGGAGGGGCCCACACCTCAGGCGTCGAGACCGCGGCGCGCGAGGAGCGGCGCGATGTCGGCGTCGCGGCCGCGCAGCTCGCGGAACGACTGCAGCGGGTCCTGCGAGCCGCCGCGCGCGAGCAGGACGCGGCGGAAGCGCTCGCCGTTCTCGCGCGACAGGCCGCCGTTCTCGCGGTACCACTCGACGGTGTCGGCGTCGAGCACCTCGGACCAGATGTACGAGTAGTACCCGGCCGCGTACCCGCCCCCGAACACGTGGTTGTAGTACGTGGTGCGGTAGCGCGGCGGGACCGGCGCGAACGCCACGCCCGCCGCCTCGAGCGCGGCCGCCTCGAAGGGCACGACGTCCGCCTCGGACGACGGCACGCCGTCGGGACCGACCTGGTGCCAGGCCTGGTCGAGCAGCGCCGCGGCGAGGTACTCGGTCGTCCCGAAGCCCTCGTTGAACTGGCGCGAGGCGAGCATCGTGTCCACCCACTCGGCCGGCATCGGCTCGCCCGTGACGTGGTGCACCGCGTACGAGCGCAGGACCGACGGCTCCCACGCCCACATCTCGTTGACCTGCGACGGGTACTCGACGAAGTCGCGCGGGACCTCCGTGCCCGACTGCGACGGGTAGCGCACGTCGGAGAACAGGCCGTGCAGCGCGTGCCCGAACTCGTGGAACAGCGTGATGACCTCGTCCCACACGAGCAGCGTGGGCTGGCCGGCCGGCGGCTTGACGATGTTGAGGTTGTTGACGACGACCGGCTTCTGCCCGAGCAGGTGGTTCTGGTCGACGAGGTTGTTCATCCAGGCACCGCCGCGCTTGGACTCCCGCGTGTACCAGTCGGCGAGGAAGAGACCCAGACCCTGGCCCGGCTCCCCCGGCGTCTCGGTGTCGAAGACCTCGAAGACGCGGACGTCCGGGTGGTAGCCGACGAGGTCGTGGCGCTCGGCGAACGAGACCCCGAAGAGCTGGCCCGCCGCCGCGAAGACGCCGTCGTGCACGACGCGCTCGAGCTCGAGGTACGGGCGCAGGAGCGCGTCGTCGAGCGCGTAGCGGTCCTTGCGCACGCGCTCGGCGTAGAAGGACCAGTCGGACGCGCGCAGCGTGGCGCCCGGCTCGTCGGTCCGGAGCGCGGCCTCGAGGTCGGCGGCCTCGCGCCGCGCGTTCGCGACGGCCGCCGGAGCGAGCCGTGCGAGCATCGCGTCGACGGCCTCGGTGGTCTTCGCGGTCGCGTCCTCCGCGACGTACGCGGCGTGGTGCTCGTACCCGAGCAGGCGCGCGCGCTCGGCGCGCAGGCGCACGGTCTCCAGGACGATCTCGCGCGTGTCGTGGTCGTCGCCGGTCGCCCCGCGCGACTCCGACGCCTGCTGCACGCGCTCTCGCACGTCACGGCGCGCGAGGGAGGCGAGGACGCCCTGCTGGGTGGGCAGCTGCATCTCCAGGAGCCACGCCCCCTCGTGCCCGCGCGACGCGGCGGCGGCCGCCGCCCCCGCGACGGCGTCCTCGGCGAGGCCCTCGAGCTCGGCGCGGTCGGTGACGAGCACGCTCGCCGCGTTGGCCCCCGCGAGGAGCTTGCGGCCGAACGCGGCCTCGAGCGTGGTGAGGCGGCCGTTGAGCGCGCGCAGGCGCTCCTGCTGCTCCGCGTCGAGCTCGACGCCGGAGCGGCGGAAGCGGACCAGGAGCGTGTGCAGCAGCCACGCGGCGTCGGGCTCGAGCGTCTGCTCGCCGGCGTCGACGGCGTCCTGGAGCGCGCGGGCACGCGCGTACAGGCGCGCGTCCATGTAGATCGCGTCGTGGTGCGCGGCGAGCTCGGGGGCGAACTCCTCCTCGATCTGTTCCAGGCCGGGCGTCGCGTCGGCCGAGAGCTGGTTGTAGAACGCGTTGAGCACGCGCGCCAGGTCGCGACCCGACCGCTCGAGCGCCGCGAGCACGTTCGCCTCGGTCGGGAGCGCGTCGTCGGTCGCGACCGCCTCGATCGCGGCACGCTGGGCCGCCGTCGCGGCGCGCAGCGCGGGGAGGTAGTGCTCCTCGCGGGTCGCGTCGTAGTCGGGCAGCTCGTACGGCAGCGCGGACGGCGCGGCGAACGGGTTGGCGGGATCGAGGTCGATCAGGGCGGAGGTGACAGCGGGCGCGGAGGTGGGCGCGGGCGCGTCGGTGCGCGTCGTGGGCTCGGAGGTCATGGTGCCCATCTTGACCCGCGGGCGGGCGCGACGGAAACGCATTCGTGGACGCCCCGGGTCACCGGGCCCGCAGTCCGTCAGACCACGCGGCCCGACGACGGCGCGTCCGCCGACCAGGGCTCGTTCGGCTCGCGCGGGTCGTCGGGCAGGAGCGTGCCGAGCCACGCGTCGCGCCGCTCGCCGCGCTGGAGCGCGAACCCGCGCACCGCGCCCTCGACCCGGAAGCCGAGCCGCCAGGCGGTGCGCCGTGACGGCCAGTTGCCGACGTACGCCTGCCAGAAGAGCCGCGCGAGGCCCGCGCCCTCGGGGTCGAACGCCCAGTCGACCACGAGCCGGCACGCCGCCGTCATGAGTCCGCGGCCCCGCGCCTCCGGTGCCGTCCAGTAGCCGATCTCGGCCGACCGCCGGCCCTCGGGAGCGTCGTCGAGGCTCAGGCCGACCATGCCGAGCAGCCGCCCGGCGCCGTCGGGACCGGGGATGCCCGAGGGGCCGGCGCTCGCGCGCACGCCCCACGTGAGGACGTCCCCGCGCTCCCAGCCGGGGCCCACGTACTCCTGGACGAACTGCACCGCGTCCTCGCGCGCGTACGGGGAGGGGACGACGGTCCACGCCGCGACCGCCGGGTCCTGGCACGCGACCGTGATCGCGTCGACGTCGTCGAGGGTCGGGGTGGACAGGTGGACGCGACCGTCGTCGAGGGCGAAGGGGTGCACCGCCCGAGCCTGGCACGTCCCGGCACGCGCCGTCACCCGGATTGCCGACGACCGTCGCCCGCGACGACGCCGCCCGGCCACCCCGCGGGCGCGCGCGGCGTCAGGTGCGCAAGGCGTCCTCCACGGGCGTCCACGGCAGGTCGTGCGCCGCCGCGACGGCCTCGTTCAGCAGGGCGCCGCGGTGCGTGGACGCGCCCGACCGCAGGAGCGGGACGTCGCGCACGGCGTCGACGCCGCCGTCCGCGAGCGCCGCGAGGTAGGGCAGCGTCGCGCTCGTGAGCGCGAGCGTGCTCGTCACGGGGACCGCGCCGGGCATGTTCGCGACGCAGTAGAACGTCGTGCCGTGCACCGCGAACGTCGGGTCGTCGTGCGTCGTGGGTCGCGAACCCTCGAAGCAGCCGCCCTGGTCGACGGCGACGTCGACGAGCACGGCGCCGAGCCGCATGCGCGCGACGAGGTCGTCGGTGACGAGGCGCGGGGCACGCGCACCGGCGACCAGGACCGCCCCGACGACGAGGTCGGCCTCGAGCACCTCGCGCTCGATCGCGTAGGCGCTGGACACGACCGTGCGCACGTGGCCGGAGAACTCCTGGTCGACGGCGCGCAGCACGGGCAGCGACAGGTCGACCACGGTGACCTCGGCGCGCATGCCGACGGCGATCTCGGCCGCGTTGCGGCCCGCGGTCCCGCCCCCGAGCACGACGACGCGACCGGGCCGCGTCCCCGGCACGCCGCCGAGCAGGACGCCGCGACCGCCCGCGGGCCGCTGGAGGAGCCAGGCGCCGACCTGGGTCGCCATGCGCCCGGCGACCTCGCTCATGGGCGCGAGCAGCGGCAGCGTCCCGTCGGGGGCCTGGGCCGTCTCGTACGCGACGGACGTCGTGCTCGCGTCGAGCAGGGCGCGCGTGCAGTCGCCGTCCGCCGCGAGATGCAGGTAGGCGAAGAGCAGGAGGTCGTCGCGCAGGAGCGCGTACTCGCTCGCGACCGGCTCCTTGACCTTGCAGACGAGCTCGGCCTCGCCCCACACCTCCTCCGCCGTCGGCACGACCCGCGCGCCCGCGCCCTCGTACTCCGCGTCGGACAGGTGGGAGCCGGTCCCGGCCCCGGACTGGACGAGCACGTCGTGCCCGGCGCGCACGAGATGGTGGGCGCCGGCGGGGGTGAGCGCGACGCGGTCCTCGTGGTTCTTGACCTCGGTGGGTATCCCGATCCTCATGGTCCAGTGTGGCCGCAGGGTGCCACCCTCCGCAGGGTGGCAGGATCTTGCCTCTCGGTGACGTTTCCGCCACTCGTCGGCGC
>NZ_LUAZ01000063.1:0-17860 GCF_001647255.1 Cellulosimicrobium sp. I38E | reverse complement strand
CGCGAGGAGCGAGCGCGCGGCCTCGACGACCTCGTCGACGGTGATCCGGTCGAGCGCCGCCGACTTCTCGGCGAGCGGCGACGTGCAGCCCGGCGAGACGCCGCCGGCCGAGGACCAGGTGAGCGCGCCGCAGGGCCACGAGGAGCACGGTCCGCACCGTGCGGTGCCGTGGGTGTGGATCGGCGTCGTCGGCGCGGTCGCGGTCCTCGTGGCCCTGTTCTTCGTCGGCTACGCGGTGGGGCTGCTCGACTGAGGCCGGTCCGCGCTCACGGCGGCCACGCCGAGCGCGCGCACGTCCCACCCCGCCGCGCGCCACCGGCCGCGATCGACGGCGTTGCGCGCGTCGACGAGCCGGGGCGCGCGCACGACGCCGGCGAGGTCGTCCGGGTCGAGCGCTCGGTACTCGTCCCACTCGGTCGCGAGGACCACGACGTCGGCGCCGGCGGCCGCCTCGCGCGCGTCGGCCGCGTACCCGAGCTCAGGAGCGGCGGCCTGCGCGAGCGCGAGGGCCTGGGGGTCGGTGACGACGACCTCCGCGCCCTCGGCGGCGATCGCCCGCGCGAGCGCGAGCGCGGGCGAGCTGCGCACGTCGTCGCTGTCGGGCTTGAACGCGGCGCCGAGCACGGCGACCCGCCGGGCCGTGAGCGAGCCGCCGCACGCCGCGCGGGCGAGCTCGACCGCCCGGTCCCGGCAGCGGTCGTTGATCGCGTCGACCTCGTCGAGGAAGGACACGGCCCGGCCCACGCCGAGCTCGCGCGCCCGCGCCGCGAACGCGCGGATGTCCTTGGGCAGGCACCCGCCCCCGAACCCCAGCCCCACGCCCAGGTACTCGCCGCCGATCCGGCGGTCGAGCGCCATGGTGCCGACGAGCGCGACGGCGTCGCCGCCCGCGGCCTCGCACACCTCCGCGACCGCGTTCGCGAACGAGATCTTCGTCGCGAGGAACGCGTTCGCCGCGACCTTGGCCAGCTCCGCCGTGGCGAGGTCGGTCACGAGCCGCGGCACGCCGTCGTCCAGGAGCGGCGCGTAGACCGCGTCGAGGCGCTCCACGAGGGCGCCGCCGTCCTCGGGCACTCCGTAGACCAGCCGGTCGGGGTGCAGCGTGTCGGCGACGGCGTGTCCCTCGCGCAGGAACTCCGGGTTCCACGCGAGCCCGACGCCGGCGGGCAGGTCCCGCGCGAGCCGCTCCGCCGTCCCGACGGGCACCGTCGACTTGCCGACCACGACCGCGCCCGGCCGCAGGTGCGGGCGCAGCGCGGCGAGCGCCGCGTCGAGCTGCTGGAGGTCGGCCACCCCGCTCCCGGCCGACTGCGGCGTGCCGACGCACAGGAAGTGGACGTCCGCGTCGGCGGCGCGCGCGGCGTCGGTCGAGAACGTGAGAGAACCCGGCCCGCCGGGGTCGGCCAGGAGCGCGGTGAGCCCCGGCTCGAAGAACGGGGCCCGGCCCTCGGCCAGCGCGTCGACCCGGGCGCGGTCGACGTCGATCCCGACGACGTCGTGGCCGAGCCGGGCCATAGCCGCGGCGTGCACCGCCCCGAGGTAGCCGCAGCCATGCACCGACAGCCTCATGCGCCCGCCCCTCCCGCGCCGCCGGCGGCAGCGCCGGTCTCGCCCGCGCCCGCCGGGACCGCCGCGCCGCGCCCGGCCTCCTCGCGGAACCACGCGACCGTGCGGGCGAGGCCCTCCGGCCACGGCGTCCGGGCGCGCCACCCGAGGACGCGTTCCGCGAGCGCGGTGTCGGGGCGGCGGCGGCGCGGGTCGTCCTCGGGCAGGTCGACGTGGACGACCCCCGCGTCGCTCCCCGTCGCGGCGAGCACGTCCTCGGCCACGCGGGCCACCGTGAGCTCGGTCGCGTCGCCCAGGTTCACGGGCCCGGGGTGCCCGGACCCGGCGAACGCGAGGATGCCCTCCACGAGGTCGTCGACGTAGCAGACCGAGCGCGTCTGGGACCCGTCGCCGGCCACGGTGAGCGGCTCGCCCGCGAGCGCCTGGCGCACGAACGTGGGCACCATGCGCCCGTCGCGGCCCCGCATGCGTGGTCCGTAGGTGTTGAAGATCCGCACGATCCCCGCGTCCACGCCGCGCGAGCGGCGGTACGCGGTCGTCGTCGCCTCGGCGAACCGCTTGGACTCGTCGTAGACGCTGCGCGGGCCGACCGGGTTGACGTGGCCCCAGTAGTCCTCGCGCTGGGGGTGCACCTCGGGGTCCCCGTAGACCTCCGACGTCGAGGCGAGGACGAACCGCGCTCCGGCCCGCTCGGCGAGCTCGAGCCCGTGGCGGGTCCCCGCGGACCCCACGAGCAGGGTCTCGAGCGGGAGGCGCAGGTAGTCCACGGGCGAGGCGGGCGACGCGAGGTGCAGCACGAGGTCGACCCGGTCGTCGTCGGGGACGTCGATCCCTGCGCTGACGTCGGCCTCGACGAACCGGAACCGGGGCTCGTCGCGCAGGGCGTCGAGGTTGCGTACCTCGCCCGTCGACAGGTCGTCCACGCACACGACCTCCGTGCCCTGGGCCACGAGCGCCTCGCACACGTGGCTGCCCACGAACCCGGCACCGCCCATGACCACGGCCCGGCGCTCGCGACGTCCCACCCCGCTCGCGCCTCGGACCCCCGACGTGTCGTCCATGCTCGTCTCCTCGCGACGGCGCGCGACGAGCCGAGGACGCCTGGTCCCGGCCGGTCACGCTCGTGCGGACGGGCTCGCTGCTGGACCCGGGACCTCCACGCTCACACGGGCCCACCCGGCTCGCACACGCTCCGGCCCACCCGCCCCGCGGGCGTCGCCGCCCGGCCGCGAGCAGGACGGGCCCGTGGCACGGTGACCCGATGAGCGCACCGACTGCACCCCAGGAGCAGGCCGCCGACCCGGACACCAAGCTGTCCCGCTCGGTCGGAGGACGGCTGCTGTACCTCTTCATCCTCGGGGACGTGCTCGGGGCGGGCGTCTACGCGCTCGTGGGCGAGATGGCCGGCGAGGTCGGCGGCGCCGTCTGGCTGCCGCTGCTCGTGGCGCTGGGCCTCGCCCTGCTCACCGCGGGCTCGTACGCCGAGCTCGTGACCAAGTACCCGCGGGCCGGGGGCGCCGCGGTGTTCGCCGACCGGGCGTTCCGCAAGCCGCTCGTGTCGTTCCTCGTCGGGTTCTCCATGCTCGCGGCCGGGGTGACGAGCGCGGCGGGACTCTCGCTCGCGTTCGCGGGCGACTACCTCGCGACCTTCGTCGACGCGCCCGACCGGCTCGTGGCGGTGCTGTTCCTCGCGCTCGTCGCCGCGCTCAACGCGCGCGGCATCAAGGAGTCGCTGCGCGCCAACGTCGCGATGACCGCGATCGAGCTGTCCGGACTCGTGCTCGTGGTCGTGCTCGCCGCCGTCGTCCTGGGCCGGGGCGACGGGTCCCCGGCGCGCGTCACGCAGTTCGCCGAGGGCACGACGCCGGCGCTCGCCGTGCTCTCGGCCGCGATCCTCGCGTACTACTCGTTCGTGGGGTTCGAGACGTCGGCGAACCTCGCGGAAGAGGTCCGCGACGTCCGGCGCACGTACCCTCGCGCGCTCTTCGGCGCACTCGTGACCGCGGGCGTGGTCTACGTGGCCGTGGGCGTGGCCGCGGTGGCGGTCGTGGACCCCGACACCCTCGCCGGGTCCACGGGCCCGCTGCTCGAGGTCGTCGACGCCGAGGGGTCCGTGCCCGCGTGGGTGTTCTCGCTCGTGGCCCTCATCGCCGTGGCGAACGGCGCGCTGCTGACGATGATCATGTCGAGCCGGCTCGCGTACGGCATGGCGGAGCAGGGTCTGCTCCCGTCCGTCCTCGGCCGGGTGCTCCCGCACCGCCGCACCCCGTGGGTCGCGATCGTGGTGACGACGGTGGTCGCCATGGGGCTCGTCTTCACGGGCGACGTGGCGGGGCTCGCCGAGACGGTCGTGCTGCTCCTGCTGCTCGTCTTCGCCTCGACGAACGTCGCGGTCCTCGTGCTGCGCCGCGACCCGGTCGACGCGCCGCACTTCCGCGTCGCGACGGTCGTCCCGGTGCTCGGCGTCGCGTCGTGCGTGCTGCTGCTCACCCAGCAGGACGCGGTCACGTGGCTGCGCGCGGGGATCCTGCTCGCCGTCGGAGCGGTGCTCTACGGCGTCATGCGCTGGACGGGCCGGACGCGCAGCGCACGGTCCGCCCGGGAGGCGTGACCGCGGCGGCGGTCGCGACGACCGGCCCAGTCAGGCCGTCGCGACCCGCGTGACCGAGCCCCGCACGACGAGGTGCAAGGGCAGGACCGTCCGGGCGGGCGCGCCCACGCGGCGGTCACCGGTCATGGACCGCTCGATCGCGTCCATCGCGGCGAGCGCGAGCGCCGCGACGGGCTGCTCGAGCGTCGTGAGCTTGGGACGCAGCCACTGGCCGACGCGGATGCCGTCGCACCCCACGACCGAGAGGTCCTCGGGGATGGAGATGCCGTGCAGCTCCGCCGCGCCGAGCATCCCGACGGCGACGATGTCGCTGCCGACGAACACGGCCGTCGGCGCGTTCCCGGGGCGCGTGAGGTAGGGGAACGTCGAGGCGCCGAACTGCTCGGTGTACGGGCCGTGGCGCACGAGCTCCGGGTCGACGTCGAGCCCGGCGTCGTGCATCGCGTCGACGTAGCCCCGCAGTCGGTCCTGGGTCGTGGACAGCTCCGCGGGTCCGGCGACGTGCGCGATGCGGCGGTGGCCCTGCTGCACGAGGTAGCTCGTGGCCTGGTAGGCGCCGCCGTAGTTGTCGACGGTGATCGTCTCGACGGGCAGGTCGAGGTCGACCTCCTCGTCGATGACGACGACGGGCAGCCCGTCCGCGACGGCGCGCGCGAGCCGGTCGTCGGTGCGCGACATGCCCACGTAGACGACGCCGCCGAGCGAGCCGTCGCTCGCGAGGAGCTGACCCAGGCCCGACTCGGCGTCGCCGTGCCGCGTCGACAGCGCGACGACGAGCGGGACGCGGCGGTCGCCCGCCAGGCGCGCGACCTCCTCGGCGAGCGCGGTGAAGAACGGGTTGACGAAGTCGGGCACGACGAGCGCGACGACACCCGTGCGACGCTCGTCCTCGCGCGCGGCCGGGCCCGGCGCGGGCACGACGTACCCCACCTCGCGGACCGCGGCGTCGATGCGCGCCGCCGTCTCCGGCTGCACGTTGAGCTGACCGCGCAGGTAGCGCGACGCCGTCGAGGCCGACACGCCGGCACGTTGCGCAACACGCGTGAGCGTCATGGCTCCCCTCCAGCGGCTCGCGTCCCAGAACCCTTGCACCCTACCGGCAGCGCGTCGCACTGACGGTGTTGACAGGCCGAGCATCTCCACCCTACGGTCTTGCGCAATGCCACACAACGTTGCGCAACGTCGTCGCCGACGCCGCCGCGCGACCTGATCGCAAGGAGGCCGGGATGAGCCGGGTTCTGCTCGCCGGGGAGTCGTGGATCAACGCGACCACCGACTACAAGGGGTACGACGCGTTCCCCCACGCCCAGCTCGAGATCGGGTGCGCGCGCCTGCTCGAGGCGCTGGCGGCCCAGGGCCACGAGGTCACGCACCTGCCCTCGCACCTCGTCGCCGAGGACTTCCCCTCCACGCTCGACGAGCTCGACACCTACGACGTCGTGATCCTGTCCGACATCGGCGCCAACTCGCTCCTGCTCCCGCCGGTCGTGTTCTCCCAGGGACGCCCGTTCCCGAACCGGCTCAAGCTCCTCGCCGAGTGGGTCCGCCGCGGCGGCGGCCTCATGATGGCCGGCGGCTACCTCAGCTTCCAGGGCTTCCAGGCCAAGGCGAACTACCACGGCACCGCCGTCGAGGCCGTCCTGCCCGTCGAGATCCTCCCCTACGACGACCGCGAGGAGACCCCCGAGGGCATCGGCGGCACCCTGACCGACGTCGAGCACCCCGTCACCGCGGGCCTCGACCGCGAGTGGCCGATCCTCCTCGGTTACCAGCGCCTCACCGCCAAGGCCGACGCGACCGTCCTCGCCACCATCGAAGGTCGCCCGCTCGTCGCCGTCCGCACCGAGGGTCAGGGGCGCACGCTCGCGTTCGCCTCCGACATCTCCCCCCACTGGGCCCCGCGCGAGTTCATGGACTGGGCCGGCTACGGCCCGCTGTTCGGCCAGGCCGTCACCTGGCTCGCGGGCTGATGACGCCCGAGGTGGTGGTCGTCGGCAGCCTGAACATGGACCTCAGGCTGACCGTCGACCGCCTGCCCCGCTCGGGCGAGACCGTCTCCGCGACGGGCCTCGTCCGCTCCCCCGGCGGCAAGGGCGCCAACCAGGCCGTCGCCGCCGCCCGGCTCGGCCGCCGCGTCGCCATGGTCGGCGCCGTCGGGGACGACGACGACGGCCGCGCCATCCGCCGCCGCCTCGCCGTCGAGGGCCTCGTCCTCGACGGCCTCGCGACCGCCGACCGCCCCACCGGCGTCGCCGTCGTGCTGTGGGAGCAGCCCGAGTCGACGATCGTCATCGAGCCCGGCGCGAACGCGGTCGTCGACGAGGCTTTCGTCACCGAGCGCGCCGACCTCGTGCGCGACGCGGCCGCCGTCCTGTGCCAGTGCGAGACGCCGCTCGGTGCCCTGCGCGCCGTCGCCGCCACCGCGACGGGCACCACGGTGCTCAACCCGGCGCCCGCCGTCCCGCTGCCCGCCGACGTGCGGGCCGCGTTCCGCGTGCTCGTGCCCAACAGGTTCGAGCTCGCGACCCTCGTCGGGGCGAGCACCGAGCCCGCCGACGAGGACGAGGTGCTCGCCATGGTGCGCGCGCTCGACCACCCCGGGGACGTCGTCGTCACCCTCGGGGCCGACGGCGCGCTCGTCGCCCTCGCAGGGGGCGCACCCGTCACCGTCCCCGCCGAGCGCGTCGACGCCGTCGACACGACGGCGGCCGGCGACTCGTTCTGCGCGGCGCTCGCGGACGGCCTCCTCCACGGCGGCGACCTCGTCGAGTCCGCCCGCTGGGCGGCGCACGTCGCCGCCTCCACCACCACCCGCCACGGCGCCGTCGACTCCCTGCCGCGCGCCACCGACCTGGCCCCCGAGGGCACCAGGATTCCGCTCCACAGCTAAGTCCGACGTACCGTCGGAGGAAGGCACGGTCACGCAATGAAGCACACCACGCCGGCGACCACCGGTTCCCCGTCCGGCACTCAGGGAGGTGCTCTGAACTCGTCAGCCCGCCGCAGCAGGGTCAAGGACACCGCGACCGCCCTGCTCGTCGTCGCGACCGTCCTCGCGGGGGCCCTCGGCCCCATGCAGGCAGCCGTCAACGGCCAGCTCGGCAAGACGATCGGCGACGGGCACGCCGCCGCCCTCATCTCGTTCGGGACCGGCCTGGTCCTCATGTTCGTCGTCGTGTTCGCGCGCCCCGCGACCCGACGCGAGGCGCTCGCGATCCCCGGCCTGATCCGCTCGCGCACGATCCCGTGGTGGAACTACCTCGCGGGCCTGTGCGGCGCCGTCATCGTCCTGTCCGAAGGTGTGACCGTCGGCGTCCTCGGCGTCGCCACCTTCCAGATCTCGCTCATCTCCGGCCTCGTGATCTCGGGCGTGATCTGCGACCGCCTCGGCGTCACGGCGTCGGTCAAGCAGCCGCTCACCACGACGCGTCTCCTGGGCGCCGCGCTCGCCATCGCCGCGACCGTCGTCGTCATCTCGCCGAGCTTCTCCGTGCCCCACACGATCGTCCTCGCGATCATGCCGTTCGTGGGCGGCCTGCTCGCGGGCTGGCAGCCCGCCGGGAACGCGGCCGTCGCCGACGTCACCGGGTCGATGCTCGTCTCGATCGGCTGGAACTTCCTCGTCGGCTTCACCGCCCTGCTGATCGCCTACCTCGTGCGCGCCGCCGCGGGCGGCGTCGACTTCCAGCTCCCGAGCGAGTGGTGGATGTACCTGGGCGGCCCCCTCGGCCTGCTGTCCATCGCCCTCATGGCGCTCCTCGTGCGCGGCCTCGGGCTGCTCCTGCTCGGCCTCGCGTCGGTGGCGGGCCAGCTCGTCGGCTCGCTCGTCCTCGACGCGGCGATCCCGGCGCTCGGACACACCGTGCACGTCGCGACCGTGATCGGCACGGTCATCGCGCTCGTCGCCGCCGGGATCGGCATGATCCCGTCCGGCAAGGCGGCCCATCCCGACGAGCCGGACGACGGCGAGCACGAGGACGCCGTGGCCGCGGCGGTCGCGGGCGGCGAGGCGGGCGAGGCGAGCGGGCGATGAGCGTCACGCCCGCCGGCCACGTGCAGACGGTCACCGGCCGCGCCGCGGCCGCCGACCTCGGCCTCACGCTCCCGCACGAGCACCTGTTCAACGACCTGTCCGGGGTGCTCGACCCGCCGAGCTACCGCTTCTCCGAGGCGGTCGTCGAGGCCCCGGTCTCCGCGTCGGTCGCGTGGGCGCTGCGCCAGGACCCGTACTGCTGCGCGGACAACATCGCCGACAAGCCGGTCGCCGCGGTCGCCGCGGAGCTCGAGAGCTTCGCGGCGCTGGGCGGGCGCACGATCGTCGACGCGACGTCGAGCGCGGCGATCGGGCGCAACCCCGAGCGCCTCGCGGAGGTGGCGCGCCAGACGGGCCTGCACGTGGTCGCGGGCTGCGGCGCGTACCTCGAGAAGTTCGAGGGCGACCGCATCGCCGCCGCGGCCGTGGACGCGCAGGCGTCCGCGATCGTCGCCGAGCTGGTCGACGGCATCGGCGGGACCGGGGTGCGGCCCGGGATCATCGGCGAGATCGGCGTCTCGCCGTCGTTCACGCCGGGCGAGGCCGCGTCGCTGCGCGCGGCGGCCCTCGCGCAGCGCGAGCACCCGCACGTCGCGCTCCAGGTGCACCTGCCCGGCTGGCAGCGCCGCGCGCACGAGGTGCTCGACCTCGTGCTGGACGAGCTGGGGGTGCGCCCCGAGAAGGTCGTGCTGTGCCACATGGACCCGTCCGCGGACGACCCGGACTACCAGCGGTCCGTGGCCGAGCGCGGCGTCTGGCTCGAGTTCGACATGGTCGGCATGGACATCACCTTCCCGAAGGAGGGCGTGTCCCCCGACCCGCACACGACCGCGACCGCGGTGCAGCGCCTCGTCGAGGCCGGTCACGCGGGCCAGGTGCTGCTCAGCCACGACGTGTTCCTCAAGCAGATGTGGGTGCAGCACGGGGGCAACGGGTTCGCCTACGTCCCGACCGTGTTCACCGAGATGCTCGCCGCTCGCGGCGTGCCGCGCGACGTGCTCGCCCGCCTCACGCACGACAACCCGGTGGCGATGCTCACCGCGTGACGGCGGCTCCGCCGTCGGCTCGCACACCGCCGCGCCCTAGGCCGGGTCCCGACGTTCGCGTCGGGGCCCGGCCGTCTCTTCCCCGGGACCTCCGGCCCTGGTCAGGGACCTGCGCTCTGAGAGGATCGGCGCATGAGACGACGACGTGCCCTCCCGACCCTCGTGGCCGCCGTGGCCGCCACCGCCCTCGTGCTCACCGGCTGCTCCGGCGGCTCCGCCGAACCCTCCGCGCTGGACGCCCTGCTCGACCGTCACGACCTCGCCGGGCTCAGCGGCCAGGAGGTCGTGGACCGGCTCGAAGGGCTCGAGACGGCCGACCGGCCGACCGACCTCGTGGCCTCGGTCCGCGCGGCGGAGCTCGTGCTCGCGGACGAGTCGTACGAGACCACGGTCCCGCTGCCCGAGGACGCGTTCTACCTCTCGGTCGCGCCCTTCGTGGACGAGACGCACGAGTGCTTCTACCACTCGCTGACGACGTGCCAGGGCGAGCTCGCGGGCGAGCCCGTGTCCGTCACGGTCGTCGACGCGGCGACCGGCGAGGTCCTCGTCGAGGAGGACACCACGCTCGGCGCGAACGGGTTCGTCGGCCTCTGGCTCCCGCGCGACGTGGACGCCGAGCTCCGCGTCGAGCACGAGGGGCGCGTCGGCACGACGACCGTCTCGACGGGCGCCGACGACCCCACCTGCCTCACGACGCTCCAGCTCGCCTGACGCGGGGTCGCTCGCCACGCGGTCGCTCGCCACGCGGTCGCTCGTTCGGGCGGTCTCGCGGGATGCCGCGACCGTACCCGGGCGCACGACGGCGCCCGTCGCACGCGCGGTGCGACGGGCGCCGTCGGGGTGCGACGGGACGCGTCAGGCCGTGCCGTCGTAGGCGAGCACGATCTCCTCGGTGACGGTCTCGCCGTCGCGCTCGGTCGTGGCCGTGACGGTCACCTCACCGGCCGGGGCCTCGACGAGCCGGGTCGCGAACGCCTGGTAGGCGTTCTTCCCGGGCGCGACGTCGGCGTACTCCTTGCTCCCGTACGGCGTCGCCAGGGTGATGTCGACGGGGGTGTCGTCCTCGTTGAGCACGCGCACGGCGACGTACTGCTTGCCGCCCATGGTCCGCAGCTCGGCCTCGGCCGCGAGGTCGATCGCCGGGCCGTCGTCGACGAGCGCGCTCTGCCAGACGACGAGGTCGTCGATCTTCGACGCGAGCAGCCCGCGGTCGCCTGCGGCCGCGGACAGGTGGTCGACGAGCGAACGCGCGCCGCCGAGGACCTGGACGGCCGTCGCCGGGTCGTCAGAGTCGGCCGCGCTGCGCGCGCTGCCGAGCAGCGACGAGATCGCGCCCGCGATCACGCCGTCGCCCACCGCGGCGGTGTTCAGACCGGCGACGAGGGCGTCGACCTCGGGGAACGTCACGCAGTTGCCGCCGCCCTCGACGACGCCCGCGGTCCACTCGACGCCCTTGAGCACGTGCTCGAGGAAGAGCGGGTCGGTCCACGACGCGTCGGTGTGCCCGGCGCCCTCGTACCAGGACCGGCCGCCCTCGAAGTTCTGGCACCACGCGATCGGGTGGTCCTCGCCCATCGCGCCGTTGCCCGGGGAGTAGGTCGACTCGTCGAGCGTGAGGAGCACGTGCACGTCCTCGCGCGGGTTGGTCGTGTAGTTGTACCACTCGTCGAACCGCTCCCAGACGGCCGGCAGGTGCGCGGTCGACGGGTGCGCGGGACTCTCGACGCGCATGGTCGCGGTCTGCTGCGCGGGGTGGGCGACGAAGCGCGCGCCGCCACCGGTCAGCTCGCTGTACCAGGGGACGGTGTGCATCGTGTCCGTCGCCGCGTGCAGACCGACGAACCCGCCGCCGCCGCGGATGTAGCCCTGGAACGCCGCGAGCTCGGCGTCGTCGAGCAGGCGCGGCGTCGCCGGGTTGAGCGAGTTCGTGTTGTCGACCGGCGACGCGAAGACGATGGTCGCGTACTGCGACAGGTCCTCCGCGCTCGTGAAGGGCGTCGAGGCCATCGTGAGGTCGGGCTGGCCCGGAGAGCCGCTCCCCCACCAGCCCGCGGAGTCGTTCGGCGGGTCCCACACGTCGACCGTGAAGCCGTTGTCGGCACCGAGCGCGACGAGCGCGCGCGTGGTGTCGTCGATGTGCGAGTGCCGGAACCCGAGCGTCTCGCCGACGACGAGGATCTTGTAGTCCTCCTCGTCGGCCGCGGCCGGGCCGGCGGCCACGAGCGTCGCCCCGCCCGCGAGCGGCAGCGCGACCGTCGCCGCCACCGCCCGCCTGATCGTCGTGCCGCTGAACAAATCCATGCGTGCTTCTCCCTCGTCGTCGAGAGCGCGAGCCGGGCGTTCGGTCCCCGGTCGGCCGCCGGCCCCCTCGGCATCCGGCGGCGCGCGCACTCCTGCGTGCGTGGACGTCGGCTGCTGCCGATGCCGCGAGTTTTGACGGCGACTGATCAAAAGTCAAGGATTCAACGACATCCGCGCGGCGACTTCACCCGGACCCCACGGTCGCGGCGCAGCAGCGCCCCAGGCACAGCGCGTGCACAGGGTCACCACAGGCACGACCACGCGCGCCGCGGGACGCTGGGTCCATGACCGCAGCCACCACCCCCGTCGGCCGCCCCGACCAGCCGCGTCTCACACGCCCGGACGGCTCCCCCGTCCGCGTCCTCGTGGTCGACGACGAGCCCAACCTGGCCGAGCTGCTCACCTCGGCGCTGCGCTACGAGGGCTGGGACGTGTCCACCGCGCTCGACGGGCACAGCGCGATCCGCACCGCGCGCGAGACCGGGCCGGACGTCGTCGTGCTCGACGTCATGCTCCCCGACATGGACGGCCTCACCGTGCTGCGCCGGCTGCGCGAGCGCGACACGGACGTCCCAGTGCTCTTCCTCACCGCGCGCGACGCCGTCGAGGACCGCGTCGCCGGGCTCACCGCGGGCGGTGACGACTACGTGACCAAGCCGTTCAGCCTCGAGGAGGTCGTGGCGCGGCTGCGGGGCCTGCTGCGGCGCGGCGGCGCGACCGCGCAGCGCGAGGACTCCGTGCTCGTCGTCGGCGACCTGGAGCTCGACGAGGACGCGCACGAGGTCCGGCGCGCGGGCGAGGAGGTGCGCCTCACGGCCACCGAGTTCGAGCTGCTGCGCTACCTCATGCGCAACCCGCGCCGCGTGCTGTCCAAGGCGCAGATCCTCGACCGTGTCTGGAACTACGACTTCGGCGGGCAGGCCAACATCGTCGAGCTCTACATCTCCTACCTGCGCCGCAAGATCGACAAGGGGCGTGAGCCCATGATCCACACCCTGCGGGGCGTCGGGTACGTGCTCAAGCCCGCGAACGGCGCGGACGACGCCCGTGGCTGACGCGCGCCGGGCGCCCGTCCGCGCTCACCCCGCGACGGGCGACGGAGCCCCGGCGCGTCGGCCGACCGCGCTGCGCCGCCGCCTCGTCCTCGTGCTCGCCGGGGTCGTGCTCCTCGTCACCGTGGGCCTCGCCACCGCCTCCGCGCTCGCGCTGCGCAACCAGCTCGTCGAACAGCTCGACCACGAGCTCGAGCAGGCGAGCTCGCGCCTCGCGCAGGGGTTCGGGGAGCGTCCGGGCGACGGCCCCGGACAGCCGCCGGACGACACCGGCGCCACCCCCAGCCCCAGCCCCAGCGACCTGCCCGACGACCCGTCCCGCTTCCCCGCCGGCACCGGGCCCGGCAGCGCCGTCCTGCGCTACGACGGTGGGGAGATCGTGCTCGCCGAGTACGTGACACCCACGCTCGAGCGCGTCGCGCTCGACGACGCGCAGATCGCCGCGCTCGAGGACGTGCCCGCCGACGGCGTCCCGCACGACACCGACCTGCCCGACCTCGGGTCGTTCCGCGCCGTGCACCGGACCACGGACGACGGCCAGACCGTCGTCGTCGCGTCGAGCACCACCACCGTCGACGCGACGGTCGAGGAGTACGTGCTCATCGAGGTCGCGCTCGGCGCCGCGGGCCTGCTCGCCGCCGTGCTCCTCGGCACGTGGCTCGTGCGGCGCTCCCTGCGACCGCTCGACGACGTCGCCGCCGCTGCGGGCCGCGTCTCCGAGCTCGAGCTCGCGCAGGGTGAGATCGACGCGATCCCCCGCGTCCCCGACGACCTCACCGACGAGCGCACCGAGGTCGGACAGGTGGGCGCCGCGCTCAACCGCATGCTCGAGAACGTCGAGACCTCGCTCCAGGCGCGCCACGACTCCGAGACCCAGGTCCGACGATTCGTCGCCGACGCGAGCCACGAGCTGCGCACCCCGCTCGCCTCGATCCGCGGCTACGCCGAGCTCGTGCGCCGCTCGCCCGACGACGTCCCGCCCGCCACCGCGCGCTCGCTCGACCGCATCGAGTCGGAGGCCGTGCGCATGACCGGCCTCGTCGAGGACCTGCTGCTCCTCGCCCGGCTCGACGCGGGCCGCCCGCTCGATCGCGCGCCCGTCGACCTCGCGGCGCTCGCCGTCGACGCCGTCATGGACGCCCACGCCGCCGGCCCCGACCACGACTGGGCCCTCGACCTGCCCGGCGAGGACCTCGACGTCGATCTCCCGACCGACCCGCCCGACGAGGTCGACGACGGGACGGAGGACCTGGACCGTGCCCGCGCGGCGCACGACCCCGCCGGGCAGGACCCCGACGAGGACGTCGACCTCGAGATCACGGGCGACGAGGCGAGCCTGCGGCAGGTGCTCGCGAACCTCCTCGCGAACGCCCGCACGCACACCCCGCCCGGCACCCACGTCGAGGTGCGGCTCGCGAGCGACGGAGACGACGTCGTGCTCTCCGTCGCCGACGACGGCCCCGGCATCCCGGCGACCCTGCGCCCCACGCTCTTCCGCCGCTTCACGCGCGGCGACGACGCGCGCAACCGCACCGGCGGCTCCACCGGCCTCGGCCTCGCCATCGCCGACGCGATCGTCGCCGCCCACGGCGGGACCGTCGCCGTGTCGTCGTCCACCGTGGAGGAACCCGGCCCCACGGGCACGACGTTCACCGTCCGTCTCCCCCGCGACCACCCCTGACGGCCGCAACCTCGCCCCCGTCGCCGAACAGGCGGTCCCGGTGCGTCCGGATGGCCGGACGCCCAAGACCGCCTGCTCGACACGCCGGAACCGCCTGGTCGCGACCCCGTGCTCAGCCCTTGACGCAGAGGAGCGTCGTGAGCCGGGCGACGACCTCGACGAGGTCGGACTGCGCGCGGATGACCTCGTCGAGGTCCTTGTACGCACCCGGGATCTCGTCCAGCACCCCGGCGTCCTTGCGGCACTCGACGCCCGCCGTCTGGGCGGCGAGGTCGTCGAGCGTGAAGGTCTTCTTCGCCTTGGTGCGGGACATGCGACGCCCCGCGCCGTGCGACGCCGACCAGTAGGACTCCGGGTTCCCGAGCCCGCGCACGATGTACGAGCCGGTGCCCATGGACCCCGGGATGAGACCGAGGTCGCCCTTCCCGGCCCGGATCGCGCCCTTGCGGGTCACGACGAGCTCCTGGCCGTCGACGTGCTCGACCGCGACGTAGTTGTGGTGGACGTTCACGGCCTCGTCGAACGCGAGCTCCCGACCGGGGAACGAGGCGCGCACGGCGTCGACGACGAGCGTCATCATCACCGCGCGCGACCGCGCCGCGTACTCCTGCGCCCACCACAGGTCGGCGAGGTACGCGTCCATCTCCGGCGTGCCGCCGAGGAACACCGCGAGCTCGCGGTCCACGAGCCCCTGGTTGTGCTCGAGGCGCTTGGCGACGGCGACGTGCTGCTCGGCGAGCGTCTTGCCGATGTTGCGCGACCCCGAGTGCAGCTGGAGCCAGACCTGCCCGTCCGTGTCGGTGCAGAGCTCGACGAAGTGGTTCCCTCCGCCCAGCGTCCCGAGCTGGCGGCGCGCGCGGCCCTCGATGTCCGAGACACGCCCGTGCAGGCCGGAGAACCGCGACCAGAACGCGTCCGCGCCGCGCGCGACCTCGGCCGGGCCGCGCCCGGAGATCGAGCGCAGCCGGTGCGGGTCGACCGCCTCGTCGTGCGCGTGGAACCCGACGGGGATCGCGGCCTCGATACGCGCGCGGACCGGGCCGAGGTCGTCGGGGAGGTCCTCGGCCGTGAGCGACGTGCGGACGCCGATCATGCCGCAGCCGATGTCCACGCCGACCGCGTTGGGCGACACGGCGTCGCGCATCGCGATGACCGAGCCGACGGTCGCGCCCTTGCCGAGGTGGACGTCGGGCATGACGCGCACGCCCTCGACCCACGGCAGCGCGGCGATGTTGCGCAGCTGCTGGAGCGCGGCGGGCTCGACGGCGTGCTCGTGCGCCCACATGAGGGTGGGTGCCTTCGCACCCGACAGCGGGACGGGGAACGCGTGGGCCTCGGTGCTCACGGTGCTGACCTCCTCGGGTCGTCGTGACGATCATGACGCCGCCCCGGGCGGGGCGGCGAGGTGCGCGCGGGAGGACTCGAACCCCCGACGCCCGGCTCCGGAAGCCGGCGCTCTGTCCGCTGAGCTACGCGCGCTGGTGCTCCTTAACGTCGAGCAGACGGGACGCCAGGCGTCCAGGTGCCCTCGGAGGGAGTCGAACCCCCGTCTCCGCTTCCGTAGAGCGGCGTCGTGTCCGTTGGACCACGAAGGCAGTGCTTTTCCGCTGGCGCACGACAAATGCGCGCCGAGGGCGAATGAGCAGAATGGCAGCACAAGAAATGCACCCCGGCCCGGGCACCTTCATGCACAAGAAAAAGGCCGCCCCGGCGATGTCCCGGGACGGCCTGTCGTACGACGCTGTGGTCAGACGACAGGACCGCCGGAGTCGCCGGCGAGGAACGAGGACACGCTGAGATACGCCACGGGCAGCACGACGCGCGGCTGCTCGCAGGGCAGCACGGGACGTCGCCAGTCCTGCTGGACGGGTTCGCGCACGGCACTGCTCCTCTCGGTCATGTCGGGTGGCCCACGCACCGGAATGTCGTCGACCGAGGAAGACCGTACGCGCCTTTTCCGGTCGGCACAACCCCATTTCCAGAATTCGTCAGGAATTCTCTGACCGAGGTCGCGCACGCCGGCGAAGGGTCCACCGACCTGCCCCCTTTCCTGCCCGGAGCCGAGCTCGTGCGCTCTCCGCGCCCGGTGAGACCTCCGCCTCCCTCGCGCTGGCTTCGCACGGGACGCAGGTCACCGCATCCTGGTCGGGGCTCGGTCGGCGGGTCTCGGCCGGACGTCGACAGCGCTTGGCACACTTTTCTTGGTGGGCGCCGACCCTCGACGCTACGGACGAACGACCAGGGCTGTCGGCGGCACCCGGTAGGGTTCCGGACGTTCCGGACACACCTCCCGACGCCGACGAACCGCGCGGCCGGGCCGACGACAGGAGACCCGCCGCCATGATGGGCGCCCACCACGCCGCGACCGGAGCCGCCGCCTGGGTGGCGGTGACGTCCACCGCCCCGTTCGCGCTCGGGTGGCACCCCGTGTCGTCCGTCGGCGTCATGACGGGCGCGGTCGTGTGCGCCGGGGCCGCGCTCCTCCCCGACGCCGACCACCACAACGGGACGTTCGCGCACTCGCTGCCGCCCGTGAGCGAGTGGGTGTCCGACGCGGTCGAGACGATCTCCGGCGGCCACCGCCAGGGCACGCACTCGTTCCTCGGCATCGCGGTGTTCACCGCGCTCGCGTGGCTCGTCGGGCTGGTCACGGTCGAGACGGAGAGCTTCGGCACGGTCTACGTGGGCGGCGGCGTCCTCGCGGTCCTGCTCGTCGCGCTCGCGCTCAAGGCGCTCAAGCTCACGCGGCGCGGCAAGCTCATGCCGTGGGTCACGTCCCTCACGATCGCAGCCCTCGTCGCGCTGTTCTCGCCCGAGGAGTGGAACTGGCTCCCGGTCGCCGTCGGGATCGGCGTGACCGTGCACATCCTGGGCGACGTGCTCACGACCAACGGCGCGCCGCTGCTCTGGCCGGTGAAGATCCGCTCCCCGCGGTGGGTGCGCCGGTCCCTCGTCGTCGACGACGTGTGGCGCCCCAGCGGCAGCTTCGCCCTCCCCCTGCTCGGCGACACCGGGTCCGTGCGCGAGTGGATCCTCGCGACGGCCGTCGGTCTCTACGCGACGGTCGGGTTCGTGTGGTCGGCGCTCGACCAGATGGGCTACGACACGTACGGGGCGTACGAGCGCGTCGCGTCGGCGATCCAGGCCCTGGCGTCGGGCGTCGCCTGAGCGGCCACGGTCACCGTCACCGCTCGTGATCGCGAGCACGAGCGCGCTAATTCCCTTGCCCCCTCCCGCCCCCGGGTGGGACGGTCGCAGGACGTCGCCCGCGCCGTCGGGCACCGGAGGAAGGAGGAACGCCATGAGCTGGACGACCCACGCTCGCGTGTCCACCACCCCCGGGAGCACCGACCGCCGCTAGGCCGGTCGGCGACCGTCCGAGACGGTCCGCGCCCGCCGCCGCCCGCGAGGCGGCAGCGGCAGCGCCGTGCGCTCCCCGCCCGAAGGAGCCCACCCGTGCCCGAGCACGACCTGCTGTACCCCGCCGCCGCCCGCGAGGCGGCAGCGGCAGCGCCGTGCGCTCCCCGCCCGAAGGAGCCCACCCGTGCCCGAGCACGACCTGCTGTACCC
>NZ_LUAZ01000062.1:0-18172 GCF_001647255.1 Cellulosimicrobium sp. I38E | reverse complement strand
GGAGTTCGTCGTGCACCGAACCTGGCCCACCCCCACCCCCACCCTCGCTGTGGGCAGGAAATGGGCACGCTCGCATCGTTCCGACAGGGCCCGTTCCATGCCCACAGCGGGGGCTGTGGTCGCCGCGCTCGTCGGGGCCGCGCTGGTCGCCGGGCCCGCGGCGGCGGAGCCCGCCGTCGAGCCCGCCCCGTCGTCCGAGGTCGCGGTGGCCGTCACCGCCACGCTGCCGATCGAGCTCGAGGCGGAGGACGCGGTGCTCGCCGGGGGCGCGGGTGTGAACGACAACCACCTCGGGTTCTCCGGGACCGGGTTCGTCGACGGGTTCGTCATCGACCACACCGGGACCGCGAGCGTGACCTTCACGCTCGACGTCCCGGAGGCCGGCGAGTACGGCCTCAACCTCCGGTACGCGAACGGGCTCGGCTCGGACATGACGCTCTCGCAGGTCGTCGTGCACGACGGCGCGACCGAGGACCGGCAGGTCACGCTGCCCTCCGCGGTGGGGGCGTCGTGGAGCACGTGGTTCGTGCACCAGGAGGTCGTGTCGCTCGACGCGGGCGAGCAGACCGTCGTCTACCGCTTCGACGCCGACGACACGGGCAACGTCAACCTCGACGCGGTCGCCCTGACGACGGTCGGCGACCTCTCGACGCCCGGCGGCGGTGCGACCGAGCCCGGCACGGAGCCGGGCTCCGGCCCCGACACGCGGTACGACGACGTCGCGGACGTCCTGCGCACCACGGCCCCACGCGCGGGGCAGCAGTACGAGGCCGAGGACGCGTTCACCGCGAACGGCGCGACCGTCGGGACGGAGGCCGTCGACCTGGCCGCGCCCCGTGCGCGCGTCGTCGTTGCGGTGGACGCCGCGAGGGCCGGCGACCAGACCGTGACGTTCCGGTACCGCAACACGACCGGCGCCGACCAGGACGCGGTCCTCGCGGTGGACGGGCAGCCCGTCGGGCGTCTCGTCCTGGCCCCGCGCGAGCGCTGGGGCGACGTCGCCGTGACGCTCCCGCTGCGTGCCGGGTTGGGCAGCGTCGAGCTGCGCCGCACGGTCGCCGACCCGGCCGACCCTGACGACCCCGACGGCACGACCGGTCCGGCAGGCGGAGCAGACCAGGGCGACGCACAGGGCCAGGGTGCGCCCGCGCCGTCGAGCCTGGAGATCGACCGCGTGACGCTGCAGCGCGGCCAGGCGTTCGCGGACCGCGGCGCCTCCACGCCCGCGACGACGTACGAGGCCGAGCACGGCCGCACGACCGGCGAGGTGCTCGCGCCGAGCCGCGAGCTCCGCACGGTCGCGGCCGAGGCATCGGGCCGTCAGGCCGTCACGCTCGACCGCACCGGCGAGCACGTCGAGTGGACCCTCACGGAGCCGGCGAACGCGCTCGTGCTGCGCGCGTCGGTCCCGGACTCGACCGACGGGACGGGCCAGGACGGCTCGCTCGGCGTCTACGCGGGCGGGCGCAAGGTCGCCGACGTCGACGTCACCTCGCGCTACTCCCACGTCTACGGCGGCTATCCGTACGGCAACGACCCGACGCAGGGGGGCGCGCGGCGGTTCTTCGACGAGACGCGCGTGCTGCTCCCGCGCGAGCTGAAGGCCGGCACGACGCTGCGCCTCCAGCGCGACAGCGCTTCCGGCGACCTCCCGTACACCGTGGACCTCGTGGAGACCGAGGTCGCGCCCGCGCCGCTCACGGCACCTCCCGGCTTCGTGGACGTGCGCGACCACGGCGCCACGGACGACTCGTCCACAGCCACCCCGACCGACGACACCGCCGCGTTCGTCGCTGCGGTCGCCGCGGCGCGCGAGGCCGGGACGGGGGTGTGGGTCCCGCCGGGCCGCTTCACGCTGACCGATCGCGTGCGCGTGCACGACGTCACGGTCCGCGGCGCGGGGCCCTGGTACTCCGTGGTCGCGGGCCGCGACGGCAAGGGCGGGTTCTATGCGCAGGGGTCCGGCGTGACCATCGCGGACCTCATGGTCGACGGCGACGTCCGGTACCGCGACGACGCCCGGTTCGACGCGGCGCTCGAGGGCAGCTTCGGGCAGGGCTCGCTCGTCCAGAACGTCTGGATCTCCCACACGAAGGTCGGTCTCTGGGCCGACACGGGCACGGACGGGCTCTACGCGCTCGGGCTCCGCGTGCGGGACACGTTCGCGGACGGCGTCCACCTGCACGGTCGGGTGACGGACACGCGCGTCGAGCACGCGACGGTGCGCAACACCGGCGACGACGCGATGGCGATGTGGTCCTCGGGCGGCGCGGTGACGCGCTCGTCGTTCGTGCGCAGCACGGTCACGAGCCCGCTGCTGGGCAACGGCGCTGCGATCTACGGCGGTGACTCGAACAGCGTCTCGGGGCTCGTGGTGCGCGACACGCTCACCGCCGCCGCGGGCGTCGCGGTCAGCACGCGCTTCAACCCGGTGCCGTTCTCAGGCACCACGGTCGTCGAGGACAGCACCCTGATCCGCACCGGCGGGTGGGAGCCCAACTGGAGCACGTCGTTCGGAGGCATCTGGGTGTTCGCGGACACGAGCCACATCACGACGCCGGTCGTGATCCGCGGCACCGAGATCCTCGACTCGACGTACGAGGGACTGCTCGTGAGCGGCAGCCACTGGGTGAACGACCTGCGGGTCAGCGACACGACGATCGAGCGCACCGGGTCGTACGGCGTCGCCGTGCGCCTCGGGGGCGACCACCGATTCTCCGACGTCCGCGTCTCGGGCGTCACCTCGCAGCCCGACGGCGACCACCACCTGTGGGGCACCGTCCACGACGAGGGCGGCAACTACGGCCTCCTCGAGGACGCGCCCACGACGTGCTCGGTCGAGGCGGGGACGCTCGCCGTCGGGGGCACGACGCTCACGACCGTGCGCGTCACCAGCACCGGCACCGAGCCGCTGAGCGGCTGGGAGCTCGCGTGGTACGCGCGGCCGGGCGACGTCGCGACCGCGGGCGTCGGCGCCACCGTCGCGCAGGACGGTACGCGGGTCACGGCGTCGGGCCGGACCACGCTGCGTCCGGGACGCAGCACGACGTTCGTCGTGCTCGGCACCACGCACGACCCCGGCCTCGGCGTCGCCCCGGCGTTCGACGCCGCCACGCTCGACGGCCTCGCGTGCACGGTGAGCCGCCCGTGACCGTGACCGCCCTGCCCGTCCGCCGGTGCCGAACCCGGGGTCGCGGCACCCCGGGTCGCCGAACCCGCCGGCATCCCCGGGCTCGGCACCGTGCCCGCCCGTAACCCCGGGTTCGGCGGCCGACCCAGCATCCCGAACCAGCACCGACAGGAACCACCGCACATGACCTTCCCGCCCCGCCTCGCCACCAGCCCCGTCGCCCGTCCCGGGGCGACGATCCTCGGCGACCGGTACCGGATCACGGTGCTCGCCGACGGGTTGGTGCGGCTCGAGCGCGCCGAGGACGGCGCGTTCGAGGACCGCGCGTCGGCGTTCGCGCTCCACCGCGACCTGCCGGTGCCGGACTTCCGGGTCACCCGGGCCGACGACGGGATCGAGGTCGTCACCGACCGGCTGCGCCTGCGGTACGACGGTGGGCCGTTCAGCGCGAGCGGGCTGAGCGTCGAGGTGCTCGGCGCGCACTCGGCGTACCACGGGGTGTGGCGGTACGGGCAGCGCGGGCCGGGCGTCCCGGCGACGGCCGTCCCCCTGGAGCCCGACGCCGTCGGGAACGGGCCGGGCAACCTCGGCGGGACGGCGCGCACGCTCGACGAGGCGGACGGCCCGGTCCCGCTGGGCCCCGGGGTGGTCTCGCGCGACGGCTGGGCCGTGATCGACGACTCGGCCGGCCTCGTCCTGGACGACGACGGCTGGGTCGCCCCGCGCGACGGGTCGCGCCAGGACCTGTACGTCTTCGCGTACGGGCACGACTACCGCGCCGCGCTCCGGGCGCTGTACGCGCTGTCCGGGCCGCAGCCGGTGCTGCCCCGGTACGCGCTCGGCACGTGGTGGAGCCGGTTCCACCGGTACTCGGCCGACTCGTACGCCGAGCTCGTGCGGCGCTTCCGTCGCGAGGGCGTCCCGCTGTCGGTCGCGGTGCTCGACATGGACTGGCACGTGACCGACGTCGACCCCCGGCACGGGAGCGGCTGGACCGGGTACTCGTGGAACCGCGACCTCTTCCCCGACCCGGCGGCGTTCCTGCGGTCCCTGCACGACGACGGCCTGCGCGTCACGCTCAACGTGCACCCCGCCGACGGGGTCCGGGCGTTCGAGGACGCCTACCCGGCGATGGCGGAGGCGCTCGGGCTCGACCCGGAGAGCGGCGAGCCGGTCGCGTTCGACGCGACCGACCGCGACTTCCTGCGCGCCTACGTCGAGGTGCTGCACCGCGGGCTCGAGCGCGACGGCGTCGACTTCTGGTGGGTCGACTGGCAGCAGGGCGGCGTCTCGCGCGTGCCCGGGATCGACCCGCTGTGGATGCTCAACCACGTGCACTACCTCGACAACGCGGGTGAGGCGTCGCGCGCCGCCGCGGGCCGGGCGACGCGGGCCCTGACCTTCTCCCGGTACGCCGGTCCGGGGAGCCACCGCTACCCGGTCGGATTCTCGGGCGACTCGGTCATCTCGTGGGAGTCGCTCGACTTCCAGCCGTACTTCACGGCGACCGCGAGCAACATCGGGTACGGGTGGTGGAGCCACGACGTCGGCGGCCACATGCACGGCACCAAGGACGACGAGCTCGCGACGCGCTGGGTGCAGCTCGGCGTCTTCTCGCCGATCCTGCGCCTGCACTCGGCGGGGAACCCGTTCACGCGCAAGGAGCCGTGGACGTTCGGCCCCGAGGCCCGGGACGCGCAGGTCGCGGCGCTGCGCCTGCGCCACCGCCTGCTGCCCTACCTCCACACGATGAACGTCCGGGCGGCGCGCGAGGGCGTGCCGCTCGTCCAGCCGCTCTACCACGAGTGGCCCGAGGCTCCCGAGGCCTACGCGGCGCGCAACCAGTACCTCTTCGGGTCCGAGCTGGTCGTCGCGCCCCTCACGGCGCCGGCGGACCCCGAGAGCGGGGTCGCCGCGGTGCGCGCGTGGCTCCCGGAGGGTACCTGGGTCGACCTGCTCGGCGGGCTCGTCTACGACGGCGGTCGCGAGACGTGGCTGCACCGCGACCTGTCGAGCATCCCGGTCCTCGCGCGCACCGGCGCGATCGTGCCGCTCGACGGCGCGACGGTGCCCGGCAACGGCGTCGCGCACCCGGAGCACGTCGAGGTGCTCGTCGTCGTCGGGTCCGACGGTGCGCTCGACCTCGTCGAGGACGCGGAGGGTCTCCCGCCGGGCGGCGGGCTGCCCGGCGAGACCCCCGGCGACCCCGCTCGTGAGGCGCGCACGCCGGTGACGTTCGACCAGACGACGGGGCGTGCCGCCGTCGGGCCCGTCCAGGGCGACGTCCGCGTGGTCCCCGCGGCGCGGCGCTGGACGCTGACGTTCCCGGCGCTCGGGGGCCTGCGTGCCCCCGCCGACGTCGCGCCCGTCGTCACGGTCGACGGCACGCCCGCCGACGCTCTCGTCGAGCGCGACGACCACGGGCTGCACGTCACGGTCGAGGCGGTCGCACCGACGTCCCGCCTCGTCGTCGACCTCGGTGACGACCCCCGCCTCGCGGACAACGACGTCGCGGCCCGCGTGTTCGCCGCGCTCGACCGCGCTCGCGTCCCGTACGACGACAAGGAGCGCGCCCACCGCGTGCTCACGGCGGACCGGCCCCGGTCGGTGCGCGTGTCGCACCTGCACGCGCTCGGGCTGCCGCGCGCGCTCGAGTCCGCGCTCACCGAGATCCTCCTGGCCCGCGCGCCAGGGCAGCACGTCGCCGGCGGGGACGTCCTCACCGGCCTGTCGGAAGCCGTCCGACCGGCCTGAGGGTCCATCGGGGTGCCGCGCCGTTCGTGCTGGGGCGGCGCGGCACCCGGACGAGCGCCGGGCCTGCGTGTGGTCGCCGTCATGCGTTCTGCGTGACGACCGCGCGCCGTGCCGTCGTCATGCTGGCGGGGAGGGGCGATCGGGCAGGGGGACGGGCCCGGGCCGGCCGGTCCCGGCCGCGCCCGCGTCGGAAGGGTGGGTGGTCGGCGTGGACCATGCGGAGGTGCTCCGGCGGCTCACGATCAACGACGAGCGCGTCGCCGACGGCGCCGGGCTGGAGGACGACGCGCTCTGCGGGCGCGACCGTGCCCTGGTGCGGATCGCTGCCGCCGTCGCCGTCGGCGCGTCGGTCCCCACGTACGGGGCGGAGATCGACGGGGCGGTCGAGGCCGGGGTCGACCCGGCGGAGGTGGTGGGTGTCCTCGCGGCGGTCGTGCCGGTCGTCGGGCTGCCGACGGTCGTGGCCGCCGCGCCACGGGTCGCGCTCGCCCTGGGTCTCGAGCCCGTCGAGGGGTGGGACGACGCGGACGGGCCTGTGGACGACGGCGCGTCCTCGGGCGGCGCGCTCCGGCGTCCCGGGTGATTTCCCCCGCTCCGGTTGAGGGCCCCGGAGGCCGCTCCTAGGCTGCTCGCGTGTCCGACGGGAGCCGTCAGGCGGTCACCGCGCGACCGGATCTCAGCACGGCGCTGCTCGCGGGCAAGGTCGAGCCGCCGGCGCCGCGCCGCGGTGCGGTCTCCCGGCGCGCGCTCGTCGACAGGGCCCGGCGTGACGACGCTCGCGTCGTCGTGGTGACGGCCCCGCCGGGTTACGGCAAGACGACGATGCTCGCCGAGTGGGCGGGCGTCGAGGACCGCGCGGTCGCGTGGGCCAGCCTCGACCGGCTCGACGACGACCCCGGGGCGCTCCTGACGCTGCTCGCGCTCGCGTGCGCGTCCGTCTCGCCGGAGGTCGCCGCGGTGTCGGCGGAGATGCGCGGCACCGGGTCGGCGATGCTGGGACGGTCCGCGCCGCTGCTCGCGGCGGCGCTCGCGCGGACCGCGACGCCGTTCGTGCTGTTCGTCGACGACCTCCACGAGGCCGGCTCGGTGGCCTGCCAGGACGCGCTCGAGGTCGTGCTCGGCGGTGTGCCCCCGGGGTCGCAGGTCGTCGTCGCGACCCGCCGCACGCCCGGGCACGGCGCGCGACGGCGCGTGGAGGGCGACCTCGTCGAGATCGGCCCCGACGACCTGCGGGTCGACGTGGCCGGTGCACGCGAGATCTTCCGTGCGGCGGGCGTCGAGCCGGGCGAGGCGCTGGACCGCGTGGTCGAGCGGTGCGAGGGATGGCCGACGGGCGTCTTCCTCTGCGCGCTGCTCGTGCGCGACGGCGAGGACCCGTCGTCCCTCACGGGCACGGACCGGTTCGTCGCCGACTACCTGTACCGCGAGTGCATGACCCTCCTCCCCGCGCGGACCCAGCACTTCCTGCGCGCCACGGCCGTGCTCGACCAGCTCTCGGCGCCGACGTGCGACGCCCTGCTCGGCACCTTCGACGCCGCGGAGCGGCTGCGCGAGCTGGAGGACGCGAGCCTGTTCCTCGTCCCGCTCGACCATCACCGCGGCTGGTTCCGCTACCACGCGCTGTTCCGTGAGTTCCTGCTGGCGGAGCTCGACCGGGTCGAGCCCGACGCCGTCGCGCCGCTCCACCGCCGCGCCGCCGCCTGGCACGTCGAGGAGGGTCTGGAGGCCCGGGCGGTCGAGCACCTCCTCGCGGCAGGTGACGTCGAGGAGGCGGCCGTCCTCGTCGCGCGCCTCGCGCTGTCGACGTACCAGGACGGCGGGGTGGCCGTCGTGACGCGCTGGCTCGACACCCTCGGCGACGCCGTCGTCGAGGCGTTCCCCGAGCTCACGGTCGTCGCCGCGTGGCGCGCGCTGCTGCTCGGCGAGTCCCCGGCGGCCGAGCGGTGGGCCGCCGTGCTGGAGGGCTTCGACGCGTCCCTCCTCCCGGACGACGACCGCGTCGCGCTCGAGTCCGCCCGGTGCCAGGTGCGAGCCGCGATGTGCGTCGACGGGCCGGAGGCGTCCCTCGCGTGCGCGGCCTACGCCGTCGAGCACGAGCCCGCGTGGAGCCCGTGGCGGGACCAGGCGCTCCACCTGCTGGGCTCGGCCCACCTGCTGGTGGGCGACCGGGACGCGGCGCGCGACGCGTTCGTCGAGGCCGTGGCGTGCGGGACCGAGGCGGGGAACCCGGACTCCGTGCTGCTCAGCGAGGCGGAGCTGGGGATCCTCGCGCTCGACGACGGCCGGTGGGACGACGCCGAGCGGCACGCGCGCGCCGCGGTCGACACGGTCGACGCCCACCACATGGAGGGCTACTCGACCACGGCGATCGCCTTCGCCGTCCGGGCCCGCGTCGCCGCGCACCGGGGCGAGCGCACCGCGGCGGAGCGGTTCGTCGCCCGCGGGATGCGCGCCCGGGTGCCCTGCACGTACGTCATGCCGTACCTCGCGCTGCGCGTCCGGCTCCAGCTCGGGTACGCGTGCCTCGCCCTCGGGGACCGCACGACCGCGAGCCACCTCGCCGCCGAGGCCGCCGAGGTCCTGCGCCGCCGCCCGCGCGTGGGGCTCCTGGTGGGCGAGGTCGCCGCGCTCCGGGCCCGGCTCGAGACCGTCGCCGCGACGCACGGCGCCCCACCGCTCACCCCGGCCGAGCTCCGCCTCCTGCCGTACCTGCAGACCCACCTCACGATGGCGGAGATCGGCCGCCGGCTCTTCGTCTCCCGCAACACCGTGAGCACGCAGGTCGGCGCGATCTACCGCAAGCTCGGCGCCACGACCCGTGGCGCCGCCGTCGAGCGCGCCGTGACCCTCGGCCTCCTCGGGAGCTGAGCGGCGCCCCCGCCGCGGGGCCGGCGTGGCGTCGTTCGCGCGATCTGCGTGATGCCCTCGCCGCCGGGGCGGACCTACGGTCGACGCGTCGTCGGGCCGCCGGGCGTTCCCCACCTGCACGACGGTCCGGCGACCTGAGCCGGTCCGCCAGCGCCGCCGGTCCGTGACGTCGTGGACAGACAGGAGAGGCAACGATGAGTGACGAGCCCCGCCGGACGGTCGTCGGACCGCCGCTGCCCGCCGAGCGGTCTCTGCCGTTCCCGCCGCGCCGGTCCGGGAGCGTCGCCGGACGGACGATCCAGGAGTCCACGTACTCCCCGCGCCCCCCGGAGCGGCACCTGCCCGCGGACGCGCCGAACGTCGTCGTGATCCTCATCGACGACGCCGGTCCGGCGCTCCCGACGACGCTCGGCGGCGCCGTGCGGACGCCGACTCTCGACCGGGTCCGCGCGAACGGCATCGGGTACAACCGGTTCCACACGACCGCGATGTGCTCCCCGACGCGCGCGTCGCTGCTCACCGGGCGCAACCACCACCGGGTCGGCAACGGGCAGATCGCGGAGCTCGCGAACGACTGGGACGGGTACTCGGGGCACATCCCGAAGAGCAGCGCGACGATCGCCGAGGTGCTGCGCCAGTACGGCTACGCGACGGGAGCGTGGGGCAAGTGGCACAACACGCCCGCGGAGGAGACGACGTCGTCCGGCCCGTTCGACCGCTGGCCCACCGGGTACGGGTTCGAGTACTTCTACGGCTTCCTCGCGGGCGAGGCGTCGCAGTACGAGCCGCACCTGGTGCGCAACACGACCCCGACGCTGCCGCCGAAGACCCCGGAGGAGGGATACCACCTCAGCGAGGACATCGCCGACGACGCGATGCGCTGGCTCCGCGACCACAAGGCGAACGCGCCGGACAAGCCGTTCTTCGTCTACTGGGCCACCGGCGCGCTGCACGGGCCGCACCACATCATGAAGGAGTGGGCGGACAGGTACGCCGGGGCGTTCGACGACGGCTGGGACGCCTACCGGGAGCGGGCGCTCGCGGGCGCGAAGGCCGCGGGCTGGGTGCCCGAGGACGCCGAGCTGACCCCCCGGCCCGAGAGCCTCGCCGGGTGGGACGACATCCCGGACGACCAGAAGGCGTTCCAGGCGCGGCTCATGGAGGTCGCCGCAGGGTTCGGCGAGCACGCGGACGTGCAGGCCGGACGGCTGCTCGACGAGGTCGAGCGGCTCGGGTACGCGGACGACACGATCGTCGTCTACATCTGGGGCGACAACGGGTCGTCCGGCGAGGGGCAGAACGGGACGATCAGCGAGCTGCTGGCCCAGAACGGCATCCCGTCGACGGTCGAGCAGCACATCGCCGCGCTCGACGAGCTCGGCGGGCTCGACGCCCTCGGCACCCCCGCGACCGACAACCAGTACCACGCCGCGTGGGCGTGGGCCGGGTCGTCGCCGTACCAGGGCATGAAGCTCCTCGCGTCCCACCTCGGTGGCACGCGGAACCCGATGTTCGTGAGCTGGCCCGGGCGCATCGAGCCGGACCCCGTGCCGCGCACGCAGTTCCACCACGTCGTCGACCTCGCGCCGACGATCTACGAGATCCTCGGCATCTCCCACCCCGACACGGTGAACGGGGTCCCGCAGGACCCGATCGACGGGACGAGCTTCGCCTACTCGATCGACGACGCCGCTGCGGAGGGCCGCCGTCGGACGCAGTACTTCGAGATCATGGGCAGCCGGTCCATCTACGCCGACGGGTGGATGGCGTCGGCGACGGGCCCGCGGCTGCCCTGGGTGCAGGGGATGCCGGCCGGGATCCGGACGTGGACCCCGGACGAGGACCCCTGGGAGCTGTACCACCTCGACGAGGACTGGAGCCAGGCGCACGACCTCGCCGCGGAGCACCCCGAGAAGCTCGCCCAGCTCAAGGAGCTGTTCGCGATCGAGGCGGCCCGCAACGACGTCCTGCCCGTGGGCGGCGGCCTGTGGGTCCCGGCGATCCACCCCGAGGACCGGATCAGCCCGCCGTACACGGCGTGGGACCTGTCCGGGGACACGGTGCGCGTCCCCGAGTTCTGCGCGCCCGCGCTCGGCAACCGCCCCAACCGGGTGGAGATCCGGCTCTCCGTGCCCGACGCCGCGAACGGCGTGCTCTACAAGCTCGGGGGAGCGGGCGGCGGGCTCACGTGCTTCCTGCTCGACGGCGTCCTCACCTACGAGTACAACCTGTTCCTCATCCAGCGGACGGTGGTCCGGTCGAGCGCGCCGCTCACGGCCGGCGACCACACGGTGGAGGTCGAGACGACGTACGTCGAGCCGCGGCCGGGCGGGCCGCTCGAGGTCGTCCTGCGCGTCGACGGCACCGACGTCGGCTCGGGCACGGTGCCCGTGAGCGCGCCGCTGCTGTTCTCCGCGAACGACTGCCTCGACGTCGGGCGCGCGTACGGCGGCGCGGTGTCGCGCGCGTACGCGGACCGCATGCCGTTCGCGCTCGACGGGCGCATCGACGCCGTGCACGTGGAGTACCTGCTGCCCGCGACCGACGGGGCGGACCGGTAGCCGCCGGGGTCGTCGTCGGCCGCGAGTTCACTCGTTCTGGGTGAGGACGCGACCGGCGGCGACGACGAGCCTGAGGACAGGCCCGCGCGCGCCGCGCGGGACGGACGCGGAGAGGACGCGACGATGACGCAGGAACTCAGCGACGGGGTCGGGAGCGAGCTCGGCGACCTCGAGGAGAGCGGGCCGATCGACTTCCTGGTGATCGAGCTCCCGACGGACCGGGCGACGGGCGACAAGGCCTTCCCGCACCTCGTCGACCTCGTGGAACGCGGCATCATCCGGGTGCTCGACCTCGTGGTCGTGCGTCGGGAGGACGACGGCAGCGTCGTCGGCCTCGGTCTCGAGGAGCTTGACGACGGGTCGACCGAGCTCGCGGTGTTCGAGGGGTCGCGGTCGGGCCTGCTCGGCGACGACGACCTCGACGAGGCCGCGAGCGCCGTCGAGCCCGGCATGACGGCCGTCGTGCTGGTCTACGAGAACGTCTGGGCGGCGCCCTTCGCGACCGCCCTGCGCCGCAACGGCGCCCAGCTCGTCGCGAGCGGGCGCATCCCGGTCCAGGCGCTCATCGCGGCGCTGGACGCCACCGAGCCGGACGCCTGATCCGGACCGTCCCGAAGGAGGATCCCGTGCCTGGACTGATCCGTGGTGTCGCGCGCACCGCCGTCGTCGCCGGAACCGCGACCGCCGTCTCCAACCGCGTCTCCCGCCGCCAGGCGGGGCGCTGGGCCGCGCAGGAGGCGGCGCAGGAGCCGCAGTACGCGCCGCCCCCGCAGCAGTACGCGGCCCCGCAGCCGACCTACGCGCCCCCTGCCCCCGCGCCCGCGGCGGCGCCGGACATGGACGCGCGCATCGCGCAGCTCACGCAGCTCGGTGCGCTGCGTGACCAGGGGGTGCTCAGCCCCGAGGAGTTCGAGGCGCAGAAGGCGCGCATCCTCGCCGGCTGACCGGCACTCTCGCCGTCCCGGCCGCTCGACCGGGACGGCGACCACCCCTCGACCGAGCCGGACCCCGGCGTTCCGGAAGGAACCAGCATGACCGACGAGCAGCACGTCCTGCGACCGACCTACACGCGAGCCGGTGTGCGGGCGGTCGCGCCACGTTTCACCCTGCCGGACGCGGAGATGGAGCCGACGTCCGCCTACCAGGTGGTTCACGACGAGGTGATGCTCGACGGCAACTCGCGCCTCAACCTCGCGACGTTCGTCGCGACGTGGATGGGCGACGAGGCGGACCGGCTCTACGCCGAGGTCTACGACAAGAACATGGTGGACAAGGACGAGTACCCGCGCACGGCGGCGGTCGAGGAGAACTGCTGGCGCATCCTCGCGTCGCTGTGGAACGTGCCCGACGTGAAGGCGTGCATCGGCACGTCGACCATCGGGTCGTCCGAGGCGTGCATGCTCGGGGGCCTGGCGCTCAAGCGGCGGTGGCAGCTCGCGCGCCGGGCGGCGGGCAAGCCGGCGGACCGGCCGAACCTCATCATGAGCTCGGCCGTGCAGGTGTGCTGGGAGAAGTTCTGCAACTACTTCGAGGTCGAGGCGCGGTACGTGCCCATCACCGAGGAGCACCCGTGCCTCGACGGCAGCGACCTCGAGAAGTACGTCGACGAGAACACGATCGGCGTCGTCGCGATCATGGGCGTGACGTACACGGGCATGTACGAGCCCGTGCAGGAGATCGCCGCGGCGCTGGACGCCCTCCAGGAGCGCACCGGCCTCGACGTCCCGATCCACGTCGACGGCGCGTCCGGCGCCATGATCGCGCCGTTCCTCCAGCCGGAGATCGAGTGGGACTTCCGCCTGGAGCGCGTGCACTCGATCAGCACGTCGGGGCACAAGTACGGGCTCGTGTACCCCGGGGTCGGCTGGGTCGTGTGGCGCACGCTCGACGCCCTGCCCGAGGAGCTGATCTTCCGCGTGAGCTACCTCGGCGGGAACATGCCGACGCTCGCCCTCAACTTCTCGCGCCCGGGCGCCCAGGTGCTGCTCCAGTACTTCCAGTTCCTGCGGCTCGGCCGGGAGGGCTACACCGCGATCCAGCAGGAGTGCCAGGACGTCGCGAAGTACCTCGCGCACGGGATCGAGGCGCTCGGCGCGTTCGAGCTGTGGAACGACGGGTCGGACATCCCCGTGTTCGCGTGGCGCCTCAAGCCGGGCCACACCGAGAACTGGGACCTCTATCACCTCTCGGACCGGCTGCGCATGAAGGGCTGGCTGGTCCCCGCCTACCCGATGCCCGACAACCTCGCGGACCTCACCGTGCAACGGATCGTCGTGCGCAACGGCGTGAGCCGCGACCTCGCCGACGACCTCCTGGAGGACATCCGGGTCGAGACGGAGTGGCTCGACGGGCTCACGTCGCCCATGCCCGCCGAGGGCCGGCGCTCGGGCTTCCACCACTGACGGTCGTGGACCGGCGGGGGCGCCGTCTGCGGCGCGCGGCGTGGGGGTTCGCGGTCGGGTCGCTGTGCTTCCTCGTCGGGGCGCTCCCGCCCTACGCCGACGCGGTCGGCGCGGTGGCCACGAACGTCACGTTCGTCGTCGGCGCGGTGTTCTTCACCGCCGCCGCGTTCGTGCAGCTCGGCCTGAGCGGGCGGCGCCCGCCGCGCGCCGGGACGCACCCGGCCGACCGGTGGGACTGGTGGGCCGCGGCCGTCCAGCTCGTCGGGACGCTGTGCTTCAACGTGAGCACGATCGCGGCGCTGGTGGCGGCGGTCGACGACCCGACCGCGCTCGGCGCGGGCTGGAAGCCCGACGCCTACGGCTCCGTCGCGTTCCTCGTGTCGTCCGCGTTCGCCGTCGTCGCGACGCGGGACCGCGGGCACCTGTGGGACGTCGACGCGCGCACGTGGCACGGCACGTGGCTCAACCTGCTCGGTTCCGTCGCGTTCGGCGTGTCGGCGGTCGGGGCGTACGTCTCGCCCGCCACGGGCACCTACGTGAGCGAGTGGTGGGACGACGCCGGCACGCTCGTCGGAGCGGTGTGCTTCCTCGTCGCGGCGCTGCTGTCGCGGCGGTCGGTCGACGCACCCGCGCCGAGCGACGCGCTCCCGGCCGGGTGAGGCACCTCGCGGTGCTCCACCCGGCCGGGAGGACGGCGTCGGTCGGTCAGGCGCAGGTCGCGGCCGCGTAGCCCGCGTCGACCGACCCTGACCCGGCCGCGGCGCTCGCGGTCCCGGCGCCGACCGACGCCGTGCGGACCGCGAACGACTGGTACGCCGAGCTGCCCGGCGCGACGCCTGCGACGGTGCGCTCACCGAACGGCGTGCGCAGCGTGACGTCGGTCGGGGCGTCGCCCGTGTTGCGGGCGGTCACCGCGACGTAGGCCCGACCGGCGAGGCAGCGGCTCACCGCCTGCACGTCGAGCGAGGCGGCGCCGCCGAGCTCGACCGTCGGACCGTCGAGCTCGACGACGGTCACGCTCGACCCGGACGTCGAGGTCCACGTGGTGTCCGGCGTGAACGACCCGCGGTCGAGGTCGGCCCGGGTCACCACGTGGTGCGCGAACGTGCACGTGTACGAGCCCTCGGCCGGCAGGGTGCGGTAGCGGCAGTTCTGCGCCGCGTTCGCGGGGTCGAGGCCGGCGAGGTTCCCGGTCGGGACCACGGAGGTCGCCGCCGTGGACAGGTTGCGGACGGTGTAGGTGAACCGGAGCACGTCGCCGACGGCGTACCCGTCCTGCGGGTTCGCGTGCGCGCCCTGCACGGAGATGTTGCCCGGCGCCCCAAAGTACACGCCCGGCCCCTCGTGCTCGACCGTCGTGACGGTCGTGCCGGACGTCGACGTCCACGTCGTGGTCGGCGCGAAGAACCCCGCGTCGAGGTCGGCCTGCGTGACCGTGTGCCGCGCGGACGTGCACGTGTACGCGGCACGCGGAGCGAGGTCCCGGTAGCGGCAGTTCGGCGCGCCCTGGGCCGGGTCGAAGCGCTCGAGGTCCCCGGTCGGGGAGACCGTCGTGACGGCGTCGGACAGGTTGGTGACGGTGAACGCGTACGTGACGACGTCGCCGACGGCGTAGCCGCCCGCGGGGGCCGTGCTCGTCACGCTCGCGGCGGTGACCTCGATGTCGCCCGGCGTGCTGCTCGGCGCGGCGAGGAGCCAGTCGTGGTCGAGCTTGGCGAAGCGGATGCCGCCGCCCCCGCCGTCGGGCTCGTAGAGCAGGCCGACGGTGCCGTCGGGGAGCGTCGCGAGCGTCGAGTACGCCATGCCACCGGGCTGGAAGACGCGCGCGACGGGCCACGTCTCGCCGTCGTCGTAGCTGACGCGGACCGTGCCGTTGACGCGGCCGGACTGCGACGCCGCGTTCGAGAAGAGGAGCACCTTCGCCTCGGCGGAGCCCTGCGGCGCGTTCGGGTACGCGCGCACGATCGCAGCGTTGTTGGTCGGGTCGGGGAGCTCGCGGTCGAGGGTCACCGGGCCGTACGTGACGCCGCCGTCGGTCGAGTAGGCCACCTTGCGGAAGCCCGAGCGCGCCGAGTCGCGCGAGTTGAGCATGACGCGCCCGTCCGAGAGCTCGACGGTCTTGTTCTCGTCCATGCCGGTGCCGACGGGGCTGCCGACCTGCCAGGTCGCGCCGTGGTCGTCGGAGTACACGGAGACGGCCTGGAACTGCCCCGAGCCGTTGATGATCGTGTACTGCTGCACCAGGCGCCCCGCGTGCTCGCCGTAGCGGAGCTGGATGCCCTGGCCCGAGGCGGCGAAGCGCGAGCGCCAGCCCAGGTCGGCCGTGACGTCCGCGGTGATCGTGCGGTGCGTCCACGTGCGCCCGTCGTCCGTCGAGGTGGAGACGTTCGCGTGGATGACGTTGCGCGCGGTCGGGTCGACCCCGGGCTGGGAGCCGCCGAAGCCCTGGTCGTACGACTTCACGTGGAAGCTGAAGACGGTGCCCGTCTCGCGGTCGACGACGTAGCTCGGGTCCGAGTAGCCCTCGATCGGCGCGGTGGTCTTCCCGGCCGCGACGACCTCCTGCGGACCCCACGTGACGCCCGCGTCGGTGGAGCGGCGCTGGAGGATCGAGTTCGGGCCGGGGGAGTCGGCCGCGGTGGGACGGCCGTCGTAGGACGCGAGGACGTCGCCGTTGGGCGCCACGGTGAGCGCCGGGATCCGGTAGTTGGGGAAGCCGCCCTGGCCGTTGGTCGCGAGCTGCTGCTCGGTGTAGGTGCCCGGGCCACCGGTCGCGGGGCCGAGGTCGTGGTCGGGCGCGAGGGCGGTGTGGTGGGCCGCCGCCGTCGTGACGGGGACGACGGCGCCGCTCACCCCGAGCGCGAGCGCGGTGGCGAGGGTCAGCGCGCGGCGCGCGGGTCTGCGGAGGTGTCCGATCATGCCGTTCCTTCCGGTCGGTGCCTCGGCGCGGCGGGTACGACGTGGGAACGCGGCGACGCTGCCGAGAACGCTGGGACAGATGACGTCAGATGTCTGACGTTAGGACGGTAGCCCGGCGGGACGCGCGGGTCAAGGACCGCCGTCGTGCGTGCAGCACGGCGCCCGCCGGCCGCAGGGGGTCTGCGGCCGACGGGCGTCGAGAACGGTGGCGCGGAGGCGGGTCAGCCTCGGCGCGCGCGACGGGACAGGAGCACGACGGCGGCGCCCACCGCGGCGAGACCGGCGGCGACGGCCGCGTACAGCCCGACCGTCGCACCGGTCTCCGCGAGGCTCGGGTTCTGCGCGGGCGCGCTCACCTCGTTCGACACGGGGACGACGCCGGCCGGGTCGTCGTGCCCGGGCGGGTTCGTCGCGCAGTCGGGCGAGGAGGGCGGGTAGACCGTCGTCACGAGGACGTGCGGGTTGACCTCGAAGCTCACGTCGACGGCGGGGCGCACCCAGTCGTACTCGTCGCCCTCGACCCACTCGCCGTCCTCGAGGCGCCATCCCGGCCAGTCGACGCCCTTGCCCTGGTCGTCCACGACGGCGCCCGGCCACAGCAGACGGCCCTGGAGCGGGAGCCCGGACCGGGCGACGCTCTCGCCGTCGGGGTTGATCCAGGTGACCGTCACGGTGTCGTGGTCGGTGCCCTCGACCTCGATCGCGTAGTCGAGGTACGCGGCGTCCTGCTCGCACGCCGAGACGAGCGTCGTGAGGCGCATCGACGGCTGGGACGGCACGTAGGTGTCGTCCTCGGCGGCGTGGGCGGCCGGGCCGGCGAGCAGCGCGGCGGAGGCGGCGAGGGCGGCGGCTGTGGTGGCCCGCACGAGGGTGCGGCGGCCGGTCGTGGTGCTCATGGTCGTTCCCGTCGGGTCGTGGTCGGTCGAGCGCGACGGGTACCGTCCTGAGGGCGCGACCGTGCCACCGCCGGACGGGCGGTTCGGGGCAGCAAGGGCGCGGGCGTGTCGGACGCGTGAGGCGGCACCGCCGTGATCGCCGGTGCCCGTACTGGCAGGGGGCTGAGCGTACGGGCACCGGCTGGCCCCCACGCTAGACAGCCAACTGGACGGGCGTCCAGTTCGATCGCGGGTGAATCCCGGCAGTCGAGAACGACATCCGTGTCGTTATCCGGCCGAAAGCGACACCGACGTCGTGCTCGGCAGCGAGGAGGGTCGTTCTCGGCGCCTGGCGCCGGTCTAGAGGCCCTGCCAGTCGGGCTTGGACGCGTACGTCTGGCGGTAGTAGTCCCCGAGCTGGAGGCGCGAGGCCGCCGCGTCGTCGACCAGCACCGTGGCGTGCGGGTGCATCTGCATGATCGTCGCGGGCCACAACGCCGAGATCGGACCCTCCACGAGCTGGTGCACCGCCTCCGCCTTGCCCTTGCCCGTGGCCAGCAGCACCAGGTGCCGCGCCGACATGATCGTGGCCAGCCCCTGCGTCAGGCAGTGCCGCGGCACCTGGTCCACGTCGTCACCGAAGAACCGCGCGTTGTCCTCACG